>NZ_AXWQ01000016.1 GCF_000482745.1 Oleidesulfovibrio alaskensis DSM 16109
GGCCGCAATGGGGCCGGATCGTTGGTGACCATGCAGAAGGTAAGAACGGCCAAAAGGGTGGGAGGATGTTCCCGATCCGCAGGGTTCAGCCACTTTTCAAGCGTGGCGCTCGTGACGCTCTTGGCGTTCCCAGCGCTCAGCCGAACACCTGCAAATCGGGAAATTTCAGACATCCTGTCGGCAATCATCTCTCGCGAAAGAAGACGGCCAGCGGTTTGACGATACCGCAGACCAGGTGCATGCTATCGCTACCACCAGCGAAGAACAGTCGGTAGCCAGTGAAGAAATCAATCAGTCCATTCTTTATGTTGACGATATGGCGAAACAAACTGCTGATGCTATGTCCGAAGCAGCTGGGGCCGTGTCAGACCTCGCAATTCAGGCGCAGGGCCTTGCTGATCTGATTCAGGAACTGAAAAGCGCATAAGCGCATCAAACACAACGGGCCGCCCCAGAGGGCGGCCTTTGTTTGTTTGGGGGCGGTGGGCTGTGACGCCCGCATCGATCTTGTTCGTTTCAACTTCAGGGTTTAGTGGCGGAAAACACATGCAGGGCAGCGTAGTCGTCGGTCCGGATGTGACCTTTCGCCTGTGTAGGGCGCGCTGCCCTTCAGGCTTTTTGCAGCTGTCTTGTCTCATGCTGGAGTCCGGATAATCCATATCCGGGGACATGTCCCCAAGACAGCTGCGGGCGCATTGCCGGCGGCGGGTGATGTTGTTTGTGGGCGGGGTAAGCTTGGAAAAGAGGATTCAGGATATATGGGGGGAGAAGGTGACTTCTCCCCCCCTTTACAGCTTAGAAGCAGGCGGACACTTCTTTGCAGGTCGGAATTCGCTGGATTTCAGGTTGTTTCTCTGAGCGCACTTTTGAAAGATCATGCTGAGTCTGTAGGTTAATCCAAAATTCAGAGCTGGTGCCGAAAAACTTAGCAAGTCTGACTGCTGTGTCTACCGTCACACCCCGCTTTTCATTGACGATTTCTGTGATACGGGAGAGCGGTACCCCAAGGTAGCCGGACAGCTTGCTGGCTGAAAGCTTCATGGGAACCATAAACTCTTCCCGCAATACTTCACCGGGATGTGTTTTAATACGCATATATTTCTCCTAGTTCCGCGACGAAATGCTCTAGGCTTTCGGTTGCGGGTCATCAGGTCCGTTGTGCCTTATTGACTCTTTTTTATTGTATTATTCTGGTGTGTTGTGGTCTAAAGGGCTTTGGGACTTTTACTTTTGTAATGCGTTGTTAGGGTGTAACTTCTTCTAAGCATTAATGATAATCAACGATTTCGATTTCTGTGGCACATTGTTTGGCTTCATCCCAAACAAAGCATATTCGCCATTGTTGGTTTATCCTGATGCTATGCTGACCCTGCCTGTCTCCTTGAAGAGCCTCTAGCTTGTTTCCGGGGGGCGACTTAAGGTCATTTAGCACCGCAGCTGCCTCAATCATGTCGAGCTTGCGTAAGGCTGCTTTGGCAATTGAACTGAAAACCCTCGACTTACCCGTTCTGTAGAGTTCTTCTGTTTTTTTACATTTAAAATCCGGCGGCATATCACCTCCGCTACAGGTTGCCAGACTCAACATCATGCCCTAGTGACTGCTGCTAGCTGTGCACCATTAGCCGTTTTTCAGCTAGCTGTTAAGCAGGTAGGTGTTTTCGATGTCTTTGTCAACAGGAGCGCAAAAATTAGTTGCGATAATTATGATTATGGGGAGGCACGCCCAGCGAAAACTTTACTTTCGGCTGGAACAAGTTGGATGTGGCTTGCGAATATAGTGGGGCTAGCACTTGTCCATGTCGTTTTTTTGACTTTTTATGAAAAAAAGCGCTGGCTTAGTAGATAATAGGTGGGGGCGTAAGCTTCCCCGTCAAGAGGACAGTTGAAAAATAGAGTTTCCAGCGTTGTTGGATAAAAACTCGGAGGGTGTCAGGTCAGATCGGAAGCCTGCATGCTTCCATACTTGGATTTCCAACTATAATAGGTGGCGTCGGAAATACCGTGGGCGCGGCAGATGTCTTTGACTTTGATACCGGCTTCGCCCTCTTTGAGGATCGAGAATATCTGCGTCTCAGTGAATCGTGATTTCTTCATGAAAGTCTCCTGACGGGGATATGCCAGAAAACTCCAGTTTTGGCCTGTGTCTTTTCAGGGGAAGCTTACGCTTTGTTTGGAGATTGATAGCCATGCACGCAAGTACATGCGCGCACGTGTATGTATATATTGTGTGCGCTATCTGTATGTTATTATTAATATATGGCTGAATGGTGTCTTGTGTGTTTGTATGGTGCAGGAAGGGATTATTGTGGGGGGCTGTTGCATAGGGAACGGGCCAGAGCATCCGAAAGGCTTCGTCGCAAGGCACAGAAAGCGAACCGCAAGCTGTCCGACTTCATGGGCCGGATGCGCGACAAGTTCAAAACGCCACACTGGCGAGCCACCCGGCGTCTATCTTCCCGTGAGGAAGAACAGCGCATGGAACGCCGCATAGCCTGGAACAGAAAATGGGGCGAACTGGTTCTCCAGGGTATCGAGACCCATGAGGCTCAACGACGAACAAACGAGGCCTTGGGGTTTCCGCCAGGATACAGCCCAGGCCAGGACGTTCGCTTGTAGAAGCATTTTCAGGGAGCAAGACGCTTTCCAACAGGGAGCCTGCGCTCTTTTTGCTCCCTTGCGCCGCACATTTCATCCCATTGAACTCAAAATTTCCCATCAAAGATGCCTGGCCAGTTTTTTTACCGGCTGCACAGTTCTATTTGTCATGCCCACAAAAATTAAGTGTCGCATGGTTGGGGCTCAAGTGTCGCGCACCAATACCAAGAGGCAAAAAAATTAAAGAAGGAAATATGCTGTTCAGAGTGGGATGGGTGTCACTCATTCTTTTCAATATAAATGGCCACCATCTGATGGCAGTTTCCACCCTGTTGATATTCCAACAGCAGAAGTGTGATAAATTGGCGAACAAATTCGTACTCCCCCATGAGCAGTAATAAATCCAGGGCAGTCATGCCGGTATTTCTATAGAACCAGTTCCGCACACGTTCTGTTGAAACATCAATATCACTGGCAACTTGCTTTGAAGTCAGCTCATGGCCTCGTATCGCCTGAACAAGAGTATCTGTAAGAAGTTTGTTTCCAAGTTTATTTTTGTGGCAATTCTGCCACAGATTACTTCTAGACATGGCGTTCTCCTTGGATGAAATTACGAGTCTGGACTATTCTCAGTCTCAGCAAGGAGATACACACCTCATGCGGCAGCCGGGAACACCATATACAATAGATGAAATAAAAAAACTGCGTTTAAAAAGCGCAATCTATATTCGCATGTCCACAGAATTGCAGGTGGAATCCCCGGAAAACCAGGAACGCCAAATCCGCGCCTATGCGGAGAGATATGGTATTGAGATCATTAAAACCTATGCCGACCTTGGCGTAAGCGGCATGACAGCGGAAAAGCGGGAACAGTTTCAGGCCCTGCTCGATGACGTGGATAATGGCCGTAACAATTACAGTATTGTTCTTTACCTGGATGATAGCCGCTGGGGGCGCTTTGTTGATAGCCGGGATGCCGACTATTACCGCATGAGCCTGGAGCGTAATGGGGTTATCTGCCAGGCCTGCGATAAACCTCTGACCATGACCACCACCATTGCCGACCGGATCATGACCATGCTTAAGGATGAAAGCGCCAGCGATTACTGCCGCCAGCTTTCACAAAAGGTTTTTATCGGGCAAAGCAATCTCATCCTCAAAGGCTACCGTCAAGGCGGCCCGGCGGGCTTCGGGCTCCGGCGCATGTTGCTGACCGAAACCGGAGAGCCAAAGCAAGAGCTGGTCATGGGGCAGCGCAAAAGCCTTCAGACAGAGCGCGTTGTGCTGATTCCCGGCCCGCAGTCGGAACAAGACAAGGTTGTCTGGATGTATGATCAGTTCATTGCCGGAAAAAGGGAGAGCGAAATTGCAGATATTCTCAATGTCGAAGGCTGGCAAACAGACTTTGGAAGGCCCTGGACAAGAGGAACCGTGCGCGAGGTTCTTACCAACGAAAAGTATATCGGCAACAACCTGTTCAACCGCCGTTCCGGCAAGCTGAAAAGCAAACAAAAGAAAAATCCCGAACATGAATGGGTCAGAAAGGATGGGGCCTTTCCGCCCGTGGTCGATTTGGAGCGCTTTTACGCGGTTCAGGAGTTTATCCAAGAACGGCATAAAAAAATGACCAATGAGGATTTGCTTGAGCGTCTCACGAATCTTCAACGTCAAACTGGCCGTTTGTCCGCCATGATCATCGACGAATCCGAAGAAATGCCGCCCAGCAGTCTGTATATGCACCGTTTTGGCGGTCTGCTCCGAGCCTACCGCCTGATCGGCTACATACCGGAGCGGGACTACAGGTATGTGGAGATCAACCAGCGGCTCCGCACCATGCACAGTGATATTGTGCTCCAAACAGTGGCGGATATTGAAAGGCTTTGTGGGAGAAAAATCTCTGTTGATCCGGCAACAAATCTGTTGGAGCTGAATTACCACCTGTTCATATCAATCGTGATCAGCCGGTGCTTTATCACTCCTTCGGGCCTGAGGCGCTGGAAAATACGCTTTGATACCGGGCTCCACCCGGACATCACCGTTGCCGTGCGTATGAATGCGGTAAATGAGGATATCCATGATTACTATATCCTTCCCGCTTTGGAATTTGGTCAGACCGCTCTGAAGTTACAGGATGAGAATACTGACCTTCTGGACAGCTTCCGCGCGGACAGCCTGGAATATCTTCTTGGCATGAGCGTCAACATCAGCCTCGACAAGGCGGTATAATATGAAAACCAGTGAAATCATCCTGGTGCCGGTGGAAGAGGTTCACATCCTGAACCCACGGGTGCGTAACCAGGTAATTGCGGATGAAATCCGCCGCAATATCCGGACTGTGGGCCTCAAGCGGCCAATTACCGTCACCTTGAGCACAGATCCCAAAACTGGGAAAAAGTACGATCTGGTTTGCGGCCAAGGCCGCCTGGAAGCCTTTATGGATGCCGGGGAAACGGAAATTCCAGCTATCATTATCGACGCTGACAAGGAAAATGCTCACATTATGAGCCTGGTTGAAAACATCGCCCGCCGTAACAACAACCCCATGGAGCTGTTGCACGGCATCCGGTATCTGAAAGCCCAAGGCTATGACGATGTGGAAATTGCGGACAAAACAGGGCTGGGCCGGGACTGGATTCGCGGGATCATCAAACTGCTGGATAATGGGGAAGAACGGCTGGTCAACGCTGTGGAAAAAGGGCGCATGCCTTTGTACATTGCGCTGAAAATAGCCACAGAGGATGAAGCGGCCATCCAGATTGCCCTGACCGAGGCCTACGAAACAGGCCAGCTTGTTGGCGGCAAGCTCATCGCCGTGCAAAAGCTGCTCGATCGGCGCAATCATTATGGGAAGAAATTATCCGCGCCAAAATCCAGAAAAGCCCCGTCAGTTGATGAATTAAACGCTCTGTATGCCAATGACATAAAAAGAAAAAAACGGCTCATGGCCAAGGCTGATCAACTCAGGCAAATCCTCGCGTACACCTCCGCCGCTTTGAACAAGTTATTGCGTGACGAACACTTTACCAATCAGCTCAAAGCGGAAGGGATGAACGACATTCCCCGGCAGCTGGCTGAAATGCTGCGGGAGGTGCGTTGATATGGCCAAAGGGATCAAGCAGGGATTTGAGAAGGAGTTGGTGGAACTGGCCTTTACAGATTTGCGGCTCACAAAAAACTTGAATGTTAACGTCAAACAGGGGCGAAAGTATTCACAGATTCTTTCCTCCATTCGGGAAGTGGGCCTCATTGAGCCTCCGGTAGTGGCGCTTTGCAATAACAAGAAAGAATATCTCCTTCTTGACGGGCATCTCAGGATCATGGCCCTGGAAGATTTGGGGGAAAAGCGGGTGAACTGCCTGGTGTCTGTGGATGACGAGGGCTACACATATAATAAGTTCATCAATCGGCTTTCCGCCGTCCAGGAACACAAAATGATCGTGAAAGCCCTCAAAGCCGGTGTCTCTGAAACAAAGCTCGCTGCCGCTCTGAATATTGACGTAAAATCACTACGTGGCAAAAAGGGCATGCTGGACGGAGTGTGCCAGGAAGCTGTGGACTTGTTGAAAGACAAGATCATGTCGGAATGCGTTTTTCGTGTGCTCAAAAAGATGAAGCCCCTGCGGCAAATCAATGCCGCCAGAAGCATGAACGCGCAAAATCGCTACAGCTACAAATATGCTCAAAGCTTACTTGTGGCCACCCCGGCGGATCAGTTGCTTGATACTGCAAAAAGCAAAAAAATATCACAGGCCGAACTGGAAAAACATATCCGGCTGGAAGAAGAAAGCTTTTCTCTGACAGAAGATATCCATGCCCTGCACAATTCTTATGGGGCGGACATGCTGCATCTCAGCTCTATCCAGTCATACCTGAAAAGGATGATGAGCAACGAAAAAGTTGCTGGCTACCTTTCAAGGCATCACTCGGAAATCCACGAAAAATTTCTGGAAATAATCGGGATAGATTTTTTGAAAATGAGCGACATCAAATGATCGCATCCGGCTACCGGAATGCGGTGGGCTATGCCCCCAATCTTTTTATCGTGCGGCGGGCCAATTCGGCCAGCAAATCATCTGTCGAGCACTCTCTCACCGGCCTGTACTCTATGACCGTCATAACTTAAGGCTTCTTGATTTCTTCATCAGAAGCCATGTGCACAAATTTGCCGCCAATGCCGGTGCGTAGCCACTCCGGATTTATCCGCTTCTTTTCAAAGAGCTTTACCAGCCACTCAGAGGGAACGGTTTGACGGCGCTTGGCATCCGAGACGGAGGATTGTTTGATGTTCAGGAATTCGGCAAGCTCCAACTGCGTTCTGCATTCGGCAACTTCAAAGATGCGGGCGAACTGGGAGTCAAAGTCCGCTTGTGGCTGGCAGTCATAAATGGGAGGTGATTCGGTCATGGCGGCTCTCCGGCGTTGCTGGTTGGCAAACGCCGAAAAGACGAATGCCGGGAGCTGATAACCGCACGAGGACGGCGGGGTTATTTCCTTGAAAAGGTATTGTATTCGCCCACTCCCGACAACATACGCGTAAAGATGACTACGCTTTCATTGAAAGCGCAGCCCCGCAGTGTCGGCGGCGGGCCGCCTCGTGATAAAGGTGTTATTAGCACCTACGGGCGATATGCCTGAACAGATTGGAGAAATCAAGAAAATGAAGGCCAGCCGCGACTCGACAATATAAAAGCTAGCCCGCCGATAAACGCGCCGAGAAGAAAACATGTCGCGCATGTATCACTGTCATGTCTCGCTTCAATGCTTATGCAGCGCCTCATATCCATCTCATATGTTCTCATAATCCACACGCAAAAGAACACACAATTTATGTAACTGCATATCTTTGCTGCATTACTTCATGCTATAATTTGTTTTCTCCAGAGGACAGGACAAGGGAGGTAGGCCCACCTTACGGCGCTCCTCCTCCCGTCCTGCCCTGCGGGGCTGGCTTATTCGCCTTCGTCTCAACGCAAATCCAAGAGGTTTTACTCCATGAAAAGAAAGATTATCTGGATGCTGACCTTGTTCCTGTTTCCAGCCTTCACCTCCGCCCAGGCCGAGGAACCGCCGCCAGCATTGGTCAATGCCATCGCCCGACAGGAATCCGGGCTCAACCCTTTGGCCGTCAATGTGGCGGGAAAGTCGTACTATCCGGCCACGCGGGAAGAGGCTGAGCGATTGATCCGGGATGCCCTGGCGGCAGGCAAGTCTTTTGATGTCGGGAAGATGCAGATCAACAGTTGGTGGATGAAACGTTTCGGCATTGATCCTATTGCTCTGCTCGATCCGGACGTGAACGAGTCCTGGGGAAAGCGCATCTTGGCGGAAGAAATCGCCCGGCACGGCCTGAACTGGCAGGCCGTCGGCAAATACCATTCTCCCGACTCGGAGCGCGGCAGGCAATACGCCTGGCGCATTTATCGGCACTACGCAGGCCCACGCGCCTCCACGCAAAAGGAGGTGGGCCATGCCCAGCAAAAAACACGTCCTCAAAGTCTATCTCAGCCCGCAGGAGTTTGGCGAAATCCAGGCGTCAGCCGTCCGGGCCGGATTGTCACTCTCGACCTTCAGTAAGCGGGTATGCCTCGGTTATACCGTTCCAAGCCTTGAACATCAGGAGGCCCGGCTGGAGTTGCGCCGCCTCAAGGGCGACCTTGGCCGTCTGGGCGGACTGATCAAACAGGCGCTGGCCAACGGAGCCGACCGTCAGACCGTTCATAAATTGCTACATGAACTGGACGCCCGGCAGCGCGAACTCCAGGCCGCCGTGGGCCGGATTCGATAGCGTGATCAGCAAGCGCGTGTTCATAGACGCGGGCAATGACAATTACGCCCGCCTTGCCGCGTATATCGCCGATGCCGGGCCGTCTGGCGAAAAGTCCCTGATGAACTGGGCCGAAGGGATGCTTGGCGGCGGCGACTATGAGGAAGGTATTGCGGAGGCTGTGGACGTGCAAGCTCGGAACATCCGTGCCGCCCGCAAAACTTACCATTTGGTGATCAGCTTCCGCCCTGAAGACGAGACCAAGCTCACCCCGGAGACATTCAAGGCCATAGAGCGGCGGTTCGCCGCCGCTCTCGGCTACATCCAATATATTCAACCTGGAGAACCTAATCAGAACGCGTACATTGAACGGTTCAACCGGACATATCGCACCGAAGTGCTTGATCTCTATCTCTTCAGGACTTTGAATGAGGTCCGGGAGATCACCCACTGGTGGAAGATTGAATACAACGAACAGCGGCCCCATGACTCTCTCGGGGACCTGACACCCTCCGAGTTTTTATCCAACAACGCTGGAAACTCTATTTTTCAACTGTTCTCTTGACGGGGAAGCTTACGACAGAAGAAGTATTTTCGGACTATTTTCAATGTCGTACAACATACTATTACCGTCATTTATACCACACATTGAAGTATATTTGTACAGCAAGGTATGGACTCATTGATAAAAATAAATATTTTGGGATTCTTCGAGCACAGCTCTCCACATTTGAAATGCTCCTGCTTTACTACCATGCTCTAGCGAGTGATGATGTAAAAGAAGGTTGCGATAAGAATATTCCAAAGTTTCAATGTTACATTGAGGAAAGTGCGTTACTTCATTGTCTGGAGACTAGCTATCTCTTTGGTGAGGGGAAAGCTGGGGAATATGACCCAAAGGCATTTGGTGAAGAGTCTTCAAACAGTTGTGCCCGAGGGTGTGAACATTAGACCTCACCCCACAAAGCGGCATGGTTCTGGTCATGGTAAAGTCCGTATTTTCACGCCATGCACAGCGGATGCGGTTTTCCACCGCAAGGCGCAGCGCCTCGGCCCGCTGGGTTGTGGCAGTCAGCACGGGGTATACGGTTGCAGTAAGCGCCACAGGCTTTGCGGTAATGGCCATGCAGCGCAGATCATCGCCGTGGCCGTGGTTGCCTGACTGCCGGATAAAGGCGTTTATGGCGTCGATAAGCTCGTGCGGGGGGATGCCGCTTTCCACCATGATGTGGCAGTTGGCAGTGCCCGGGCCGCGGGGACCGTCTTTTTCAAAAAACAGATAGTCAATGCGGATACCTGCAAATCCGGCAATAAGCGCGCGGTAAGCGGCATCGTGATGATACTGGCCCACGGCGGCAAACTGGTTGCGGGCGCGCAGCCGCAGTGATTCGTCGTCTTCGACGTCGGCACCGGGGGCGGTAAGCCACTCCGGCCCGTTACCGGCAGAGACTATGCCGGGCACCGGACGGGTAAGAATGGAATAATAGCCCGGCCCCAGATTGTAGGCTGCACCTTCATGTTCTGCCTGAACCGGCACTTCTGCTGTCAGCTGGCCTTCTTCCATGACGGTTTCCATCGTTGTGGCCACACGGTAGCTCATGCCCTCCAGCGAAGGCGATTCCACCAGTGTTCCGGCGGGGATGGTCAGCGTTCCCGCTGCGGATGCGCGGGTAAAGGTTATGGTGCCGCGTGCCACGGCTGCGGGTTTGCGCCGTACATCCACACCCCATGCATACACATCCAGCCATGCGCCACCGGCAAACCGCAAAAACGTGTTGGGCAAGGCGTGCTCTACCATCAGCTGCACCAGCCAGCGGGCAGGCTCTGTCACTATGGCGCTGATAAGCCGCCAAAAGGGCGACCACGCGCTGTTGTTGGTTATGCGGCTGCCTTGCTCCGCGTTCAGGGCATCCCAGCGGCTTTGCATTTCTGCCGTGGTTACGGGCATGTCCGCCTCGCGCAGCATGGCGGTAAACAGTTCTGTAGCGGCTTTATCTGGCACGGGGCATTCTCCATACTGTCCGGCGGGGGGCGTTATTACGCAGGCCCCCTTGACGCGATGTAACCATAATGGTTACACTCTGGGCATGATTCGCAGCTTTGCCCATAAGGGACTGGAAGATCTGTTCTACGACGGAGTGACCAAAGGCGTGCAGCAAAAGCATGTACGTAAGCTGCTGGATATTCTCGACCTGCTTGATCATGCGCGGGAAGTGAAAGATATGGGGTATCCCGGCTCCGGCCTGCACCCGCTGAAAGGCAGCCTTGCAGGCCACTGGGCGGTTAAAGTTTCCGGCAACTGGCGGATTACATTCCGCTTTGAAAACGGAGACGCCCACATAGTAAATTATCAGGACTATCATTAGGAGAAATACCATGCGTACACGCACTAGAAAGCCCTCGCATCCGGGCGGTATTCTGTACAGGATGCACATGCAGCCGCTTGGCCTTACCATTACGGCGCTGGCACAGCAGCTGGGCATATCGCGCAAAGCTCTTTCTGCCATTGTAAACGAGCGTGCGGCCATTACGCCGGATATCGCCCTGCGGCTTTCGCGCGCGCTGGATACCACGCCCGAACTGTGGCTGGACATGCAACAGACATACACCCTGTGGGAAACCGCCAATACCAGAACAGAATGGCGTTCCGTGCAGCCCATCAAAACAGCCATCGCATAGCACCGCTTTTCTCTAACCACGCTCTTTCTCCAGCTGCAGGGCTATGTTGCCGTACTTCACGGTGGTGGCCGTCAGCCAGTATTCGCCGGGGGCGGATTCTTCAATCTCTGCCGTGCCCGGCACAATGCGCTCGTCGTCGTCCACTGCCATTGTTATGCGGATGATGTTGGTACGGCGCGTCAGTGCGTCGCGGTTGGCTATGATGTCCACCAGCAGGCCTGATTCGCGGATCATATGTTTTATGTCCTGCGCAATGGATGCGCGCCCGTCCACCAGCTTTGGGTTGCCGCCTGCATCCAGCGTCAGGTCGTCCTGTTCAATCAGCAGATCAATATACTCAGCCACGGCTAACCTGCCTCCATCATGGCCCATTCGTTCAGGGCGGCGGGTGTCATGGCTTCGCTGCTTTGTATGGTGACGGACCCTATGGTCACCTGCTTGCCGCCCGTGGTGCTGTTGTTCACGGTGGACTGCATCAGCCCGCCTGCAGGCGGTGCGGCGGGGCGTGCCTGCTGCACGGTGCGCACGGCTGGCGGCGCGGCATTTGCGCTTGCCGCAGCGGGCGGGGCTGTCTGTTCTTCTCCTTCCCCCAGCACATTGGCTTTAATCCAGCTCCATGCACTGCCCAGCATCTGAAAGGGCTTCATGACCATCTTTCGCAGAGGCGATTCAAGGCGAACTTGTGCGGCGTGTCTCATGTAGAAATTGTTTGGCGTGGATTGCGGGCAGGAGTCTTGTCAGGAAAGCGCGGCCGGAGTGTCTTCGTGTGGTGTTTCTTTGGGTGGATTTGTCAGTTGATATGTCGTATTTTCTGTTGAAATCGGGATGCCATTTTGTACGTAGTATTCTACGCAATGAACCAGCATGTTGCTGTTTTTAGAATGGTATCCTGTTACCGGAGGCAGATATGTGGAAGCGGATTGTAGGAGCCATGGTGCTGGCCTTGGTCATGCCTGTTTTGTGTGTGGCAGGGGAGCAGCAGGCTGAGCTATCAGACGGCGGGCAGCAGTGGGCTGAATATGAAGAGTGCCCGAGGCCGGAGGTTGGTGCGCCGGAACCGGACAAGCCAAAGGCCCGGGCTGCGATCGTGCTGGATGTCATACGGAAAAATCCGGAGCGGGCTTTGGATATTATGGAATTGTTGCTGGAGCGCAAAATGGCCATCGGTTTGCGCGCAGGTATTACCACTACCTGTGCTGATTATTTTATTTCCATTTCCGGTAATGAAAAATTTGATCCACCGATGTTCGAGACAGGGCGTATTTTTGGAGATTTCAGATAATCGTGGAATTGTATCTCTGTTTTGTAGGCGTCTGAATTTTATCAGAATGTTCTAAGTTCTTGCATTGCGCAGTAGTAACTGATTTTTTTGTTATACAATAATTTGTACAAAAGTTGTATGTGCAGTCAGTGTCTGCAAAATAGTACAGTATATGATTTGATATGATGCGATGGCGGTTGCTGCTTGTTGTTTGGTTAGGCATCATCTTCCTGCCAGCCGCAGAAAATCATTTTCAAGAAATGGCGATAAGCTTTCTGCATACTCAACTGTCAAATGATGCGTGTCTCTGAATATCAGGATATTTCCCAAAACTGGTTGGCAATCGTCCGATGGGCAAATCTGGTCTCTGAAATCTACATAACTGATGTTGTCATCAGCGCTTGATGCAGAATATAAAAAGTCATATTCGCTGTGATAGTTGTAATACTTTGGAAATGAACACTGCGCAGGGTCGTTCGTTCTGGCCAGACAGTCGATGCTGTTGACCTTTGTGCGCGGGGTGTCCGCAATGATCAGTGTCTGAATCCCTGCCCTTTCAATAGTCTGGAATGTGCTGCGGATTGATGCCGAAAAAAGCTTTGCTGACTGGTTCCGCCATTCTGTATCCGAGCCGGCGAAGTCGTCTTTCAGTGTATCGGCATAGTAGAAAAGTGAAGAAGAGAAGATGACCCCTTTGGGCCTGGTTGATATTATCATGTCGTATACTTTTTTAGACCATTCAAAGCATTCTGTGTATTCCCTTCCCTGATGCGTTACGGGGTTATTGGTGTCGAAGAGGCAGGCGCTCTTTGTTGTAACAAGTATTTTGACATGATGTTTTTTTCCCAGAAAATCCAATGCAGGCAGCCATTGGGCAGCATGCGAATCACCTATCAGAAATACTGTGTCGTTGGATTTGGTGTCGCCGTAGCTGCCGACATGAGGGGCAATGTCTGAGAATCCCAGATGGACATTGTCAGAGTATACTTTGGGTCTTGTTTTTTTGGCAGTTGAAAGAGGCGGAATAAAATTGTCGTGAGGTTTGTATCCTGCAAAGTTAACTGATTCTAAAGCCCCTGTTGCAGATATCTGGCTTGTTTCAGTTGTTGTATTGCGGTGGCTTTTTGCTGTGTACGCAGAAACTGTAAAAATAATGAGCAGAACAGCAAAAGACCGGGCAAACCTTGTTGAATGCCGAGCGAAAGACAACCTGCGGAACGGGTCTTCGATTAAGACTTTTGTAGCGTAGGATAAGGCAAATACAACTGAGCAGAACAGAAGCCCGTGAATCACAGAAAAAGATTCTGATATATGTTGGCGGTAGAAAATGATCAGTGGCCAGTGCCAGAGGTAGATGGCATAGGACAGGTCTCCTACTGCTAAAGCGGGTCTGTTGGAAAGCAGTGCGTGTAAAAAACCGGCGCAGTTTGCACCGCCCAGCAGGATTAATACGGATGAAACTGTTGGAATAAGCGCAAGCCATCCCGGAAAAACGGTTTTTGCGGAAAATAAAAAAATCGAAGACGCTACGCCCAGTCCTCCCAGTATGACCATCAGTCGGGCGGTTGTTCTCGCAAAGAAAAATCTTCGGCTGATAAAAAAAGCAAGCCCACCGAGGAGTAACTCCCAGATGCGTGTAAAAGTGTTGAAATACGCTGCTACAGGAGATGTATAAGAATAATATATAGAGTAGAGGAATGAGCCGAAGCACATAATGGAAAGAGCCAACGTAATTTCTTTGGCTTGAATTTTGTGACGGTATGATCTTACCAATATCCAGAAGAACAGCGGGTAGATAATATAAAACTGCTCTTCTACGGAAAGGGACCAGTAGTGCATCACTGGTGAATGTGCTTCTTCGCTTGCCAGATAGTCCAATGACTTCGCAATAAGTTCCCAGTTCTGGAACCATAGAGCGCTGGAGACAAGCTCGCCACGTACCGCATCCCACAGAGTAAACGGGAGCAGGTAATATGACGCAACGCCTGTTGCTGCAAGAACTGATAAGGCTGCTGGCAGGATGCGCTTTGCACGCTTGAAGTAAAATCTGCCGACGTTAACAGTTCCTCCCGTCTCAATGTCGGAATATAATGTCCGTGTCATTAAAAATCCCGACAGGATAAAGAAAACATCGACCCCTACATATCCCCCTTTCACAATACCGGGGAACATGTGGAACAACAGCACTGCAAGCACTGCTATTGCCCGTAAAAACTGAATCTCGGGAATAATCCGTTTGTCATTATGCAACGACGTGTCTCGCTTGCTGAGGGTGTTTATTTTCAGCTTGCTTCTTTTTAGCCGTGTGCCGCGTCATTTCGCAATGTTTTTTCTTTGGCACAGGCGGTCTGCCGCAAACTTGTCTGCCGGTCAGGTGCTGTGTGGCGGCGGGAGGACAAGAGAACGTCTTTTGCGTAGCCGTTAGGCCGCATCAGTTTTTATGAACCGGGTGCCTGCTGCTTGCAGCAACGGGCAATACGCGGATCGGGTACCAACCGGAAAAACAGCCTGTTTGCAGGTATCCGGAGGGCAGGGCATATTTTTCCGGCACCTCTGATGGCCACCTTTTCCGGGCATGTCTGCAGCACGGTCCGCAGCTGCCTTTTCTTCTCTTGAGCCATTTCGCATGTCGTACCTTATTTGCATTGAACGCGCTGTATTTCTTTTTCTAATTGCAAGAACCGGCCGGTGGCACCGCCTTGGGCTAGGTCTTGCGGCTTCTTCTTTCCCTCCGCTTTTGTGGCTTCGTTTGTCTGTGCAGCAATCCCTTTTTTGTCTTTCTGCCGCTTTCAATGCCGCCTCCTGAATTGACAGCTTAGATGCATCGGTGTATTTATAAAGTGGTCAGACCAATTTGGAGGTGTATCAGATGGTGGCTGAAAGTGCGCCGCGCACATCTGTTGCCGCGGAAGTGGCAGAAAAGATACGGCGGATGATTGATGAAGGGCAGATGCTGCCGGGAGAAAGACTGCCTGCGGAAAGGAAGCTGGCAGGGCTGTTCAATGTCTCGCGTGCGTCGGTACGCGAGGGGATCAAGCTGCTTGCAGAATCCGGAAGGCTGCTGAGCAGGCAGGGGTCGGGCACATATGTGCGTGAACGTTGTGCAGAAAACAGTGGCAGGACTCTGGTGCAGACGGTGTTGAACGGCGGGTATTCCCTGCAGGATGTCATTGCCGTGCGTCTGTTGCTGGAACCGGAGATAGCAGCTCTGGCAGCCCGTAATGGCGGTGCCGCTGTAGCAGCCCGGCTGGAGGCTGTTCTTGCCGAACAGGAGATTGCAATCGGCAGCAAGGACTACAGTGGATCCGCTGACGTCCTGTTTCACCAGATTCTGGCGGAAGCTGCCGCTAACCCGGTGCTTCTTGAGATGGCAGCGGCTTTGTACGAAGGGTTTGCCAAGAGTCGTGAAGACGGTGTGCAGTCTTTTGAGCGCCAGCAGGCATCGCTGAAGGCTCATAGAGAAATTGTGGCTGCAGTCAGGGCGGGGGATTCACGGAAAGCTGAAAGAGCCATGCACAGCCACCTGACAGATGTGGCCCGGCGGATATGTTCTGCATGCCGCTAGGTTGTTGCAGGTTGGCGGGACAGATTGCAGAAATTTTATGAAGGTGATGTCAGCATGTTGTGTGCATATCTGTGTGTAGAGCATGCGTGCAGGCATAAGGCAGCCAGCGGCGCTTTGTCTCCTGCTGCTTTCTGATAACAGAATACGGAGCATTGCAGTGACAGCAATGTAGGTGAAGAAATGATAACAACGTATCTGATTTATATAACGCTGGGTGCCGTTGCCGGTATTCTTGCAGGGCTGCTTGGCATCGGCGGCGGACTTGTTATAGTTCCCATGCTTAATATCGCTTTCGAGCTACAGAACTTTCCGGAACAGCATCTGCAGCATATAGCATTGGGCACGTCCATGGCGACGATGATTTTTACGTCTCTTTCCAGCATGCGCGCGCACCACAAAAGAGGCACCATAAATTACAATGCATTCTGGCGTCTTGCTCCGGGCATTGTGTGCGGCACCTACCTCGGGGCCTGGGTGGCATCCCTGTTATCTACGGTTTTTCTCAAGGCGTTTTTCGGGTTTTTCCTTTATTATGTGGCCGCGCAGATGCTTCTTAACCTCAAGCCTGCCAGTTCCCGCGAACTGCCCGGCGCTGCGGGCGTTTTTGCAGCGGGCGGGGGCATTGGTGTTTTTTCAGCTCTTGCCGGTATCGGCGGGGGCACGCTGACCGTGCCTTTTCTGTCATGGTGCAACCAGACCATGCATACTGCCATTGCCACGGCTGCGGCCATAGGCATGCCCATAGCTCTTACAGGTACTGCGGGGTATGTTTTTACGGGCTGGAATGTAGCCGGCATTCCCGGTCCTCATCTCGGGTATGTTTATCTTCCTGCTTTTCTTGGTATTATCTGCATGAGTGTGCTGACAGCCCCTTTGGGGGCAAAGCTGGCGCACTCATTGCCTGTGGACAAGCTCAGAAGGATATTTGCCGGACTTCTTTTTATTGTAGGTTCGCGCATGTTGTGGAGTGCTTTTTTTTAGGCCGTCTGGTGATGGGCTGAAACTCTCCGCTCACTCCGGCAGGTCAGTGCCTCCTGCGGTCTTTCCGGCGGAACGGGGAAATCTGATCATCAAATCGTATAGTTGTAAGAAGAGCTTCGGGCGGGCAAGTGCCGGACATTGTCTGCCTGAACAGCAGGAGTATTGTTGTGCAGAATAAATACGGCGCACTGGCCGCCATGGTGTATCACGCAGACAAGCCCGTGGGCCGCTCGTTCGGCGATGTCGAGTTTTACCTTGATCGTCTTGACGGTGTTTGCGGGCCTGTTCTGGAGCCTGCTGTCGGTAATGGACGGTTTCTGATTCCGTTGCTTGAAGCCGGCCACACAGTCTACGGGTTCGATGCCTCTTCTCATATGCTGGATATTTGCAAGCAGGAGATTTCAATCAGAAATCTGGCTGATAATGTCAGCATGCAACGCTTTGATGATTTTTGCTATAGTGAGAAGTTTTCTGCCGCCGTGATACCCGCGGGGTCCATTCAGTTAATTACCTCGCCGGATGAATGCCTGATGTTCCTCAAGCGTCTGAAGGGGTGCCTGTCATCGTCCGGCAAAGTGATCATTGATACGGATTCACTGGCCTGCATGGTAGACCCGGGGCCTGAAACACGGATGTGGAATCTCGGTGATGAGATACTGACTTTGACAGAGTCGAGAGTGCGGACAAGCTACCTGCATCAGACCACGGTTTCTCTGTTGAAATATGAGCACTGGAGATCAGGGCAGCTGGTATCTTCCGAGATGGACGTTTTCATGCTCCGCTTCTGGGGTGTTTTCGAGTTTCAAAGTTTGTTGATTCAGGCGGGGTTCAAGAACATATCCGTCACGCTTGACTACGGAACCCCTTTTCTGCGGGAGTCCGGCGACGCTGCTTCAGGAAACGTGATTACTTTTGAGGCTCTGGTATAGAAGCTGAATGAGCCCCGATGGTTTTTTTAAAAACTATTGAATACAGCGGCGGCAGACACTGTTGTGCATGCAGCCTGCCGCGGTGGCCGGGTTGTACCGGCAGTTTTCCGATTATATAAAAGCCGCACCTGACCGTCAGGTGCGGCTTTGTCGTGCGGGCACAGGGGATTGTCGGGGCATGTCCGCGCGCAGACCCGCCGTATGTCCGCTCCTGTGTCTGATCAGTGCTCTCTGTACAGGCTTTCCGCGTTGCATATGTTGCGGTAGGCGTTTTCATTGACAGGGTAGTCCCATGTACCGCTGCGCAGTTCAATGGTGCCGCCGAATCCGGTCTTGAACCTGTAAAGGCCATGAAAAGGGTGCGCCGGATCGTGGCCGGGTGGTACCGCGCCCATTTCATAAGTAGTGCAGCCAAGGCTGCGTGAACGGCGTATGCCTTCCCAGTGCATCAGGCTTGAGGCCATCAGATTGCGTTTGATGTTGGCCGACGCACCGTACAGAAAGTTGGCGGCGGTGCCGGAAATACCGATAATGGCGCCCGCAAGGATGTCCGCTCCGTGCCGGGCGATGAGGAACAGCAGCTCGGAATGGCCGGGGGCGGACAGGCGGCACCGGAACATGGCTGAAAAGTGTTCAAGATCGCAACTGCTGAATCCGTTACGCTGTGCTGTCTGGCAATAAAGGTTGTGAAAATCGCGCAGGTTTTCCAGTGACCCCTGCTGCACGGTAACCCCTTTGCGCTGTGCCAGCCGGATATTGTAGCGTGTTTTGGGCTTCATGCCTGTCATAATGGCATCCTCGCTGCGGTTTATATCCACCACAAGCGAGCTGGCAACTGTCATATCCTCAAATGATTTACGGAAATTCCAGTGCTGTGTGCCTATGTTCATGCGCATTTCCCGCAACCGCGGCTCCGGAAAGGCGTTCCAGCCCTGTTCCTGCATTTCGTCGGCATACAGCGACTTCCATGGCAGGTCATAGCGTATGAAAGCCAGATCGGGGGGCAGGCATTCAGAAAGCGAAAGGGAGAGGTTTTCCAGAAAGGTGCCGTAGTCATCAGCCTGCGGAGCAACTTCCGGCCCCTGAGGCACCAGCGCGACCTTGTGGTCTCCCACTGTTTTCAGCAAAACCAGCACGTCGCCCCACGGGCCGGATGAAAAAACGTCATATGCTTGTGGAGTAAGTCCGAGAGAAGATTTGACCTGCGCCCAGTACGGGGTCTGGAACAGGATGTCTGTCGGTTGCAGTTCTTCGGTTTCTTTAGGCAGAAGTTGTACCATTACGGGTCCTTTTATGATGCGCCGCCGTAAACGGCCGCCCGTCCGGTTATACGGAGGGCGGCCTGACGTGCCGGTTATAATTCAAAATTTCCTGATCGTTCGGGCTGGTATTCAATATGGTCGACCACCAGTTGCAGTGTGCCGCCGCTGGCGTTGGGCCACGTTATCTCGTCGCCTTCGGCCAATCCCAGCAGCGCGCTGCCCACGGGGGCAAGGATGGATACCGTTTCTCCTTCGGCGGCGGAGTGCCGCGGGTACACCAGTTTAAGACGATGCACCGCCCCCGAAGGGCGCAATTTGAATCTAACCACAGAGTTCATGGTTACCACAGTAGGCGGAATTTTTTCCGGCTCGACGATGATTGCCCGTTCCAGTTCTCTTTCCAGCACTTCAAGCTGGGGAAAGGCATCAGGGGAAAGGCTGTCCAGCAGCGATTCCAGACGTTCTGCATCCTGCGCGGTAATTGTGATGGCGGGGGCATTGTTCATGTGTGACTCCGGTGTTTGAATATATGATTTTGCACTGCCTGCGCCCTGACGGGCAGACAATAAAAAAGGGGGCGTACGAAACGCCCCCTTTCGGATGTACGATAAGAAGGACGTGTGTAATCAGGTACCCGTGCGGCGGAAGAGCCGCGGTACAGCAATGGTGGGAGAAATATGCATGGTGGTGTGCGTCATGTTGCCGGTCATGGGTGATTACACGGTCTGTTTATTGAAAAAAGGGCCACGCACACAGGCGTGGCCGGATAAATTGCTTTTATACTAACCGTAAAAGGGCAAGGTGGCAAGCCTGTACGTGACAGAAGCTGCAAGAAAGACCCGCCACCGCTCAGAATGCAGAGTACATCTGCCGGTGCCAGAGGGAGCCGCCGGTGCTGCCGTCTGCCCCGCACCGGACCCGCTGCCGCCGGGCTGGACGTGGCGGCAGCGGGCAGGGGCGTGAGGGCTAGTCGTCGGGCTGACAACCGAGCCTGCGGGCAATTTCCTTGGCGGCTGTGCGTCCTGCGCCCATGGCCAGTATCACGGTGGCTGCGCCGGTGACTATGTCGCCGCCGGCAAACACGTCGGGTATGCTGGTTTCGCCTGTGTCGCTGTTTATGCTGATGTAGCCCCATCTGTTCAGGTCAAGCTCCGGTTCGGCCTCCAGCAGTACCGGATTGGAGCGGGTTCCCACCGCAATGACGGCCAGATCCGTGGGCAGAAGCAGTTCGCTTCCCTCCACCGGCACCGGACGCCGCCTGCCGGACTGATCAGGCTCTCCCAGCTGCATCTGCTGCAGGCGTACACCACTCAGGCAGCCCTCCGCATCGGGCACAAACGCAATGGGAGCGCACAGCTCCTGCATTTTCACGCCTTCTTCCATGGCGTGTTCCACTTCTTCATGGCGGGCGGGCATTTCGGCCACGGTGCGCCTGTAGACGATGTGCACAGAATCCGCACCCAGCCGCAGAGCTGTACGGGCCGCGTCCATGGCTACGTTGCCGCCCCCGAAAACGGTAACACGGCGTCCGCGGATGATGGGTGTGTCATAGTCGGGAAAGCTGTATGCCCGTCCCAGATTGACCCGTGTGAGGTATTCATTGGCGGAAAAAACCCCGTTGAGATTTTCACCGGGAATACCCAGAAATCTGGGAAGACCGGCTCCTACGCCGATGAAGACCGCCCTGTACCCCTGTGCGAACAGTTCGCCTATGGAGAATGTCTTGCCACCCACACGGTTACGGACAAAGTCCACTTCCAGTTCGCGCAGGGCATTCACTTCTTTGGCTACTATTTTTTCTTTGGGCAGTCGGAATTCCGGAATACCGTAGACCAGCACCCCGCCCAGTTCGTGCAGAGCCTCAAACACGGTCACCTTGCAGCCTCTGGCCGCCAGATATCCGGCAGCTGTCAGGCTGGCCGGTCCGCTGCCGATGCAGGCAACCTTTTTGTGCGGATCAATCAGCGGGCATTCCGGCTTGCCGGAAATAAGCCCGCAGGCATCGCGGTGCATGTATTCGTCTGCCACAAACCGTTCCAGACGGCCTATGGCCACCGGCTGCCCTTTGGCTGTCAGGATGCATTCGCCTTCGCATTGCACCTCCTGCGGGCACACCCGTCCGCAGACTGCCGGCAGACTGTTGGTGCTTTTCAGGGTGCGGTAGGCCGCGTCTATGTCGCCCGCCGCCAGATGCGCGATAAATTGCGGAATGGGCACTTCCACAGGACAGCCTTTGACACATTTTGGTTTTTTGCACTGCAGACAGCGCGCGGCTTCTTCTGCGGCCATTTCCAGCGTGTAACCCGTTGCTACTTCGTCAAAATTGCGTATCCGCTCTTCGGGCGGCTGCACGGGCATGGGTACTCTGGGTCTGACGGGCTTTTTACTTGCTTTCATGGCATTTGCACCTGCAGTGATGGTCATAGGATTCGCGCTCAAGCGGACGGAAAGCGTTCAGGCGTTGCCGCAGTTCGGCAAAGTCCACCTGATGGCCGTCAAATTCCGGCCCGTCCACGCAGGCAAAGCGGGTTTCGTTGCCGACGGTCACCCTGCACGCGCCGCACATGCCTATGCCGTCCACCATTATGGAGTTCAGGCTGACGGTAGTCTTTACGCCGAAGGGTCTGGTGGTTGCCGCCACGGCTTCCATCATGGGAACGGGGCCCACGGCCACAACCTCTATCACGTTATTGTCCTGCTCTAACCGGCGGCGCAGCAGGTCGGTGACCAGCCCTTTGTGCCCGTAGCTGCCGTCATCCGTCGAGACGAGCACCTCCGGCGCAAAGGCTTTGAGTTCGTTTTCAAACAGCAGCAGTTCCTTGTTGCGCGCCCCGATGATGGCCACCACATGGTTGCCCGCGTTGTGATGGCCTTTTGCTATGTGATGCATGGCGGCAATACCGGTGCCGCCGCCCACGCAGATCACGGTGCCTCCGGAAGAGATGTGTGTGGGCCGCCCCAGCGGCCCGCACAGGTCAAGAATGCTGTCGCCTTCATTCAGTTCTTCCAGCAGGGCAGTGCTTTTGCCCAGCACCAGATACACGATGGTGATGGTGCCTTTTTCGCGGTCGGTGTCTGCTATGGTCAGGGGTATGCGCTCTCCGTGTTCACAGACGCGCAGTATGATAAAGCTGCCCGGTTCCGCTTTGGCGGCAATATGCGGCGCGTCTATGACCAGTTTGCTGGTCTGGCCGGGAATGAGCTGCTCTTTTTTCAGTATCATGTTGCTCATGGCTTTTTCCGCCCTGTCTTCAGTCTGTTAGAAAGGCCAGATAAGAGGGATGATGGCCACGCTGAGAAGCAGGCTGATAATCTGCAGCGGCCATCCTGCCTTTACATAGTCGAGAAACGAATATTTGCCCGGCCCCAGTACGATGGTGTTGGGCGGTGTTGCCACGGGGGTGAGAAAGCATGCCGAAGCCGACATGGCTATGCCCATGGCCAGCGGCAGGGGGCTGATGCCGCTCTGCATGGCTATGGGAATGGCCAGCGGAGCCATGAGGGCTGCAGTAGCGGTGTTGGACATGAAGTTTGTTATGCAGACGGTAAGCAGACACGTGACGAACATGATGCCGTAAGGGTTGCTCACATGCTGCACAACGCTTTCGGCTATAAGTGCCGCAGCGCCTGATTTGTCCATGGCGGTACTCATGGAAAGCATGCCCGCGAAAAGGAATATGGTCACCCAGTCCACACTGCGGAAGGCTTCTCGCATGGTCATGCAGCCGGTTATGACCACCAGACAGGCACCCAGCACGGCTGCAGTGACCAGCGGCAGAAACTTGGTGGCCATGGCCACCACCACAAAGGCAAAGATAAGCAGCGACCAGATCATTTTTTCCGGCCGTTTGGGGCGCTCTATCTCTTCATCGTCCATGTGGCAGCTGGCGTCGGAATCGGGCAGCAGTTTGTGTCCGATAAGCGCATAGTAGGCAATGCCGGCGATGAACAGGATGATGCCGAACTTGGCGAATTCGAAAAAGCCGAAGGGGTGGATGCCGGCGGGGCCCATTTTTTCCAGTACGGAGTTAATGAGTCCGTTGGGCGGTGTGCCCACCAGCGTCATGGTGCCGCCCAGACTGGCGGCAAAGGCCACAGGCATAAGTATTTTGCCGGGGCGTATACCCGCGCTTGCGCACATGCCCATGATCATGGGTATGGCCACGACGGTGGTTCCCGTGTTGCTGAGAAAGGCGGAAAGCACTCCCACGGAAACCATGGAGAAAATGAGCAGGCGCACTTCGCTGCCTTTGGAAAGCCGTACGGTCATTTTGCCGACCTTATCGGCAAATCCGGTTATGAACGTGGATTCACCAACAATGAACATGGCCATGAATATGACGACCCAGCTGTTCCCGAAGTTGGCAAAGGCCGCTTTGGCCGGAACAATGTCAAAAATGGACAGGCTGACCGGAACCAGCATGGCCGTTATGGGCAGCGGAATTACCTCGGTAAAGAAAAGTACTGCGGCAACCCCCAGAATTGCCAGAGTGAGATATGCCTTGGTCAGGTCGTGGCCGCCGGCCGTGGCCGCGAAGGCGGCACCGGCGGTGACAGCCAGAATAAGAGCCGTAAGGCCGAGTACGGGCAGCACGCGTTTGATCATTGTGTCCTCCTGCAGATCCGGCGTACGCCGGGGTTTAAAGCGCGCAAGGGGAGAGGGCCATCCCGCGGCAGGCGCGGGATGGCCGTTTAAGTGTCCGCAATGTCGGCAGATATGGCGGACAGCCTAAACCGGGAGCTTAAAGACCGTAGCTGTCGACAACACGCGCAATACGCTTGCGCGACTCATCGAAGCGGGTGGTGAGCTGCTTTTTGTAGGCTTCCATGTCGGCGATGGGCTTTCTGGCCACGCCGGAGTCCATGGCTGCCTTGGCAACAGCGGGGGTTTCCCAGACAAGAACTCTGGGATCGAGAGGCTTGGGGATGACATAGTCGACGCCGAAGGTCAGTTCCTTCACGCCGTACATGTCGCATATCTCCGAAGGTACGGGTTCTTTGGCCAGCGCTGCCAGCGAACGGGCTGCCGCCACTTTCATTTCTTCGTTGATTTCGGTGGCACCCACATCCAGCGCCCCGCGGAAGATGTAGGGGAACCCAGATACGTTGTTGACCTGATTGGGGAAGTCGGAGCGCCCTGTACCCATGATGCAGTTGGGGCTTGCCTGCTTGGCATCGGGATAGGTGATTTCGGGGTCGGGGTTGGCCATGGCAAACAGAACGGGGTCTTTGGCCATGGAGCGCACCATGTCCTGCGAGACAAGGTTTTTGGTGGAAAGCCCCAGGAACATGTCTGCGCCCTTCATCACCTCTGCCAGAGTGCCCGCATCGGACGGCTGGGCGAAAAGAGCTTTGTATTCGTTCAGATCTTTACGGCCCTTGTGGATAAGTCCGCGTGAGTCGAACATGTATATGTTGGCGGGATCCACGCCCAGCGAAACGTAGAACTTGGCGCATGCGATGCCTGCAGCACCGGCTCCCACCACGACGACCTTCATGTTTTCGGCTTTGCGGTTGGTTATTTCCAGCGCGTTGAGCAGGCCGGCGCCGGAAATGACAGCCGTGCCGTGCTGGTCGTCGTGAAACACCGGTATGTTCATTTCTTTTTTCAGCGTATCTTCAATGTAGAAGCATTCCGGCGCCTTGATATCTTCAAGGTTGATACCGCCGAAGGTGGGTTCCAGCGCCTTGACCACGCCGATGAGCTGGTCGGCACTGGAAACGTCGAGGTTGATGTCAAAAACATCAATGTCTGCAAATGTTTTGAAAAGAACGCCTTTGCCTTCCATGACCGGTTTTCCGGCCAGCGGGCCGATATTGCCCAGCCCGAGCACTGCGGTGCCGTCGGATACCACAGCCACCAGATTGCTTCTGCCGGTGTATATCTCGGCCTTGGAAGGGTCTTCCTTGATGGCTTTGCATGCTTCGGCAACGCCGGGCGAATACGCCATGGAAAGGTCTTTCTGGTTGCGGCACGGTTTTACGGGAATGACCTCCACCTTACCGTGGCGGGGGGCTTCGTGATAGTGCAGCGCTTCTTCCTTGGTGAACAGAGCCATGATAGAACTCCTCCTGCTTGCTAGCGGTCCAGAGCGGGTTTTACATACAGTTCGCCGCCGTGACAGTCGTTGATGACCAGCAGCGGAAACTCTTTGACGGTCAGCCGGCGTATGGCTTCAGGCCCCAGTTCTTCGTATGCGACCACCTCTGCGGCGGTGATGCATTGCGAAAGCAGGGCTCCGGCACCGCCGGTGGCGCCGAAGTAGACAGCCTTGTGCCGTTTAAGCGCATCGATTACGTCCTGACTGCGCTTGCCCTTGCCTATGCTTGCCTTTACGCCCAGGCTGTGCATGCGGGGGGTGTATGTGTCCATGCGGCCGCTGGTGGTGGGACCGGCCGAACCGATGGGACGGCCGGGGGGGGCAGGTGTGGGCCCCACATAGTAGATGACGGCCCCCTGAGCTTCAAAAGGCAGCGCCTCGCCCTTTTCCAGCGTTTCCATCATGCGCTTGTGTGCGGCATCGCGGGCGGTGAATATTTCGCCGTTCAGAAAAACGACATCGCCCGCTTTAAGCTGTTCGGTATCCTGGTCGCGCAGGGGGGTCTGCAGATAATAGGTGGCCATTAGAATACAACCTCCTTGTGCCGCGAAGAATGGCACTGCACGTTGACGGCCAGCGGCAGGCTGGCGATGTGGCAGGGATGCATGGCTATTTTAACGGCAAGGCATGTGGTTTTGCCGCCCAGTCCCATGGGGCCGATGCCCAGCGCATTGATTTCGTCCAGCAGTTCTTTTTCCATGGCAGCTATTTCCGGGTCGGGATGCACATCGTCCACGCGGCGGAACAGCGCGCCTTTGGCAAGCGAAGGCGCCAGATCGAACGTGCCGCCTATGCCCACACCCACGATGGTGGGGGGGCAGGGGTTGGGACCGGCTTCGGCCATACGCCGGACAACAAAGTCCTTGATGCCCTGCCAGCCCTGTGCGGGGGTAAGCATGGTACAGCGCGACATGTTTTCACTGCCGCCGCCTTTGGCCATGTACCGGACTTTCAGCGTATCCCCGGGCACCAGTTCCACGTGGATGACTGCGGGAGTGTTGTCACCGGTGTTTTTGCGGGTCAGCGGGTGGCACATGGATTTGCGCAGAAAGGCCTTGTCATAGGCTTCCACCATGGCGGCGTTGAGGGTTTCTTTCAGTCCGCCGCCTTCCATGCGCACTTCTTCTCCCATTTCGACAAAGAAAACAGCTACTCCTGTGTCCTGACACAGGGCCAGTCCGCTTTGCGCGGCCAGATCGGCGTTTTCCAGCAGCTGACGCAGTACCTCCTTGCCGGAGTCGGTAGTCTCTTGCTGCATGCAGGTCTGAAAGGCGTTGTACACGTCTTTTCCCAGCACACGGTTGGCGTCCATAATCATGTCACGCACGGCGGCGTGCAGATCGGCGGCCTTAATGCTTTTCATGGCAGCACCCCTTGTGGTTTTGCAGTTTTTTCACCACGGAAGCGGGCAGAATGCCCTTTACGGAGTTCAGCGCCAGCATGCGGCGCATGATTCCCAGCTGATCCTGCAGCGGGATTTTTTTCGGGCAGACATCTTCGCAGGCCAGCAGTCCCATGCAGCCGAACACACCGGCATCATTGCCGATAAGGTCGTAGTAGTCGTCTTCGGACCGTTCGTCGCGCGGGTCCATGTAAAAGCGGGCGATGCGGTTGATGGAAGTGGCCCCTATGAAGTCCTCGCGCATTCTGGCAGTACCGCAGGCAGCCACGCAGCAGCCGCATTCAATGCAGCGGTCCAGCTCGAATATCTGGTTGGCCAGCTCATTTTCCATGCGGGTTTCTTCTGCGGAGGGGTCAAACTCTTTGCGGGTGTGAATCCATGATTCGATGCGGGTGCCCACATCGCGGAACCATACGCCGGTATCAACTGACAGGTCGCCCACCAGTTTGAATACCGGCAGAGGATGCAGCACGATATGATCGGGCAGGTCGCGGGTCTGCGTATGGCAGGCCAGCGCGGGACGTCCGTTGATGACCATGCCGCACGAGCCGCAGATACCGGCGCGGCAGCAGAAATCAAACTGCAGGGAAGGATCGTGCTGGTCGCGGATGATGTTCAGCGCGATGAACAGGGTCATGGAGTCGAATTCGTCGATGAAGAACGACTGCATGTAAGGTTTGGTATCGGGGGTGGCGGGATTGTACCGGAACACCTCTATATGAAGTTTGCGACTCATGAACTCTCCCTCCTAGGCCTTTTTCTTGGACGTTGTTTCAGACTTGGCGGTGGGTGCGGCACCGGGTTTGCGCAGCTTTTCTTCGGGAATGTCGGCATAGATTATCTTGCCGCCGCCGTAGCCGCGTTCGCCGGGAGGCATTTCAAAGTAGGGTGAGGCTTCCTCGTATTCGAGCGTGGGCAGTGCGGCACCTTCTTTCCAGTAGGCAAGGGTGCGGTTCAGCCAGTCACGGTCGTTGCGTTCGGGGAAGTCTTCGCGGGTGTGGGCACCGCGGCTTTCGGTGCGCATCAGCGCGCCGTAGGCGGTGCACAGTGCCAGCTTGATCATGCCGGGCACACGCAGCGCCAGCGACATTTCAGGCGTAAAACCGGCGCTGTTGGACTGCAGCCCTATTTTCATGGAACGCTCATGCAGTGCTGTCAGTTTATCCACGGCGGTCTGCAGGTCTTTGGCGTTGCGGAAAATACCCACTCCTTCCATCATGATGTCCTGCAGTTCGTTGCGCAGGGTTACGGCGCTTTCTTTACCCTTGCGTCCGGCGGCGATGTCGCTGATGCGCTGGTTCATTTTGTTTGCGGCATCGCGCATGGCGCCGGTGGAGAAGCTGGTGGAATGCCCCTGCAGGAATTCGACGATTTTTTTGCCTATGTGACGTCCGGCCACAACTGTTTCTGCCAGCGAGTTGCCGCCCAGCCGGTTGAAGCCGTGCATGTCCCAGCAGGCGGCTTCGCCTGCGGCAAACAGACCCGTAAGCCCGTAGGCCGCACCGTCTTTGTCTGTACGCACGCCGCCCATGGAATAGTGCTGGGTGGGCCGCACGGGAATAAGCTGATGGATGGGGTTCACACCGAGGAAGTTGGTGCAGATGTCGTACACTTCACGCAGGTTGGTGGTGATGTGTTTTTCGCCCAGATGGCGGATGTCGAGCCACAGATGGTCGCCGTAGGGGCTTTTGACCCCCAGCCCCTTGCGCATGTGTTCGGTCATGCGGCGCGAAACCACGTCGCGCGAGGCCAGCTCGGCTTTTTCCGGTTCGTAATCGGGCATGAACCGGTATTCATTGACGTCCAGCAGGGTGCCGCCGTCACCGCGGCAGCCTTCGGTCACCAGAATGTCGGTGGGCACGGTGCCCGTGGGGTGAAACTGCACGGCTTCCATATTGCCCATGGGAACAATGCCGGTGTCCAGCGCTGCTATCTGTCCGCCGCCGTCGCAGATGACGGCGTTGGTTGTGGCGCGGTAGATACGGCCGTAACCGCCGGTGGCAATAAGTGTGGCAGAGGCGAAGTAGGCTATCAGCTCGCCGGTGCGCAGACTGCGGGCAATGCAGCCCATGCAGGTCTGACCGTCGTGGATGATGGCTTCGGCCTGTACTCTGTCATGAATGTTTACGCCGTATTGCAGGCAGATGTTGTCCAGCGTGTACAGCACGGAGTGTCCTGTGCCGTCGGATGTGTAGCAGGTACGCCATTTGGCGGTGCCGCCGAAGGCGCGGGCATGGATGAGACCGTGTTTTTCTTTTTTTTCTTCGGCGTCAAAGGGTTTGCCGCCTTTGTAATAAGTATGCATGCCGGCCACAACGCGGTTCCACGGCACGCCCCAGTGAGCCATTTCGCGCATGACGATGGGGGCTGTGTCGGCAAAAAGCCGGGCCACTTCCTGATCACACCCCCAGTCGGAGCCTTTGACCGTATCGGCAAAGTGCACATCGGTGGAGTCACCGTCACCCATTATGGCATTGCCGAGAGCGGCCTGCATGCCGCCCTGAGCGGCGGAAGAGTGCGAACGTCTGGGGGGAACGATGGAAAGACAGACCACATCGAATCCTGCCATGGCCGCTTCAACGGCGACCCGCTCACCGGCAAGGCCGGCGCCTATGCACAGGACGTCGGTATAGATAACTTGCATTGAACACCTCTTGCTCTGGCTGAAATAATTAAATGAGGTCAAGGAACATGAAGCGGACAAGAGTAAGCAGCCCCACCGCAATGAAGCCGATCATCATGGCGTTTTCGGTGCGCTGATACCATTTGCGGTTTTCACGGGTGATAAAACCGTATTTCACCCCTATGCGGTAAAATCCCACGCCTACGTGGATTTCAGCCATGGGCAGCAGAATGAGATAAAAAGAAAGCCAGCCGCCGTGCTGGATGCGGGCCGCGCTTTTCTGGGCGGTTATGGGCAGGTCGGTGAGCACTTCGTACATATGGATGCTGGCCATGACCAGAATGATCAGCGCCGTAACCACCTGTGCCACCCACATCCATGTGTCTTTGTGCCGCAGCATGCCCGCATGCCGCAGAAAAGCTCTTTGCTCCGTCGTGCGGAAGGGCATCTTGCGTCCGGCAAGAATGAAGTGGAAAAGCATGAGCGCAAAAATGACCGGCCCGCCTATCTGCGCCATGAATGTTGCCTCGAAAAACCATGCAATGGCGTTCATCAGCCGGGGGCTCAGGATGACGCTGGAGACCAGCAGCAGGTGCGCCCATAAGAAGAGAATCAACAGGACACCCGAGAGCATCTGGAGGAAGTCGAGCCTGCCTGCCAGTTTGCTCCGCTGGGGAACATGAAGCGTTACGGTGCTGGAGTTCATGTGCTGCTCCTCGGTAAAGGTTCGTTGCTGGGAAAAGGCCTGCCGGAAACAGGCCGCCACCCGTGCACTGCGGATACCGCAGGCGGTGCGCTCCGCCGGGGCTTTTCCGGTGCCCCTGCGGGTGTGCCTGCAGTACACAAAAGCATATGCCGTGCCAGTCTGTTATATCTAGTATAGTGTGATATTTCAGATGCATGCATTCTTGGCTGTTTGAGTGGTCAATGCGTTTTTCCTGTCATGCAGGATAATTTTCTTGTGCGGCAGGAAAGTAGAGAGAGGGGACGGGCTGTTACTGTTCAGCAGGAAAATGCAGTGTACCGGCAGGCGGATGCCGGAGCATGCCAGACACGGCCCTTTGTCGGGTTGTCGTGTCTGCGGTGGTACGGATGTGCGGGGCGGACGGGTAAAACGGCTGCTGCGGGGCCGGCATGGAGGCGGAACAGGCGGCGGCGCAGGCGCACAGCCTGCTGTCAGCAGGCTTCTGCGGCGCTGGTTTGCTGCATATGCGCGTGGCCGCCGGTACATCATGAGGTGGTTATGTTGTGTTTTTTTAACAGGGCATACAGCCGCGACTGGGAAAGACCTGACGTGCTGACTGCTTTGCGCACGCAGTTGCCGCTTTCTGCCATGAGGCGCCGCAGGTATCCTGATTCGGCCTGCTGCAGCACCGCTTCACGGTAATCTTGCAGCAGCGGCAGCCCGGCGCCGGCGTTTTCAGCCATGGGGGGCGATGCTTGCGGCGGCGTGCTGCCGGGACCGGCAGCCACACGGGCCCGGGCTACTTTGGCACGCAGTGCGGGCGGCAGATGCCATGCAAAAAGGTACGGTTCGGTAATGGCTGCAGCCAGTGCGTGGTCAAGCGCATGCAGCAGTTCGCGCACGTTGCCCGGCCAGCTGTAGTGCGTGAGCACATCAAAAAAATCAGCGTAGCACCCTTTGCGGTCCATGCCGGCCCTTGCGCATTCCCTGTCCAGATAATTGTTGCTGATGGCGGGGATATCATCTTTGCGATCGCGCAGCGGCGGCAGATCGATAAGTATGGAACGCAGGCGGAACAGGAGATCATTGCGGAATTCTCCCGCCTGCACCATGGCTTCCAGATCGCGGTTTGTCGCCGCCACCAGCCGGAAGTCGCAGGGCACTTCCTCTGCCGACCCCAGCGGGCGGACGGTGCGCTCCTGCAGAACCCGCAGGAAGCTTTTCTGCATGAGCAGTGGCAGTTCGCCTACCTCGTCCAGAAAGAGCGTTCCGCCGTGGGCACGCTGCACCAGTCCTGTGCGGTCTTTTTCTGCACCGGTGAATGATCCTTTGCTGTGGCCGAAAAGAATACTTTCTACCAGATTTTCCGGCAGACCGGCGCAGTCCACCACCACAAAGGGGCCGTCGGAGCGCATGCTGTTTTCGTGTATGGCGCGGGCGAACAGTTCCTTGCCGGTACCTGTTTCGCCGCAGATGAGGACGTTGGCGCGGGTCTGGGCCGACTGTGCAACCAGATCAAGACAGCGCATCAGGGCGGGGCTGTCACCCACTATGCCTTTGCGGCGCAGGGCGCGTACGGGGCAGTCCTTGCGCGATTCCATGCGTTCGCGGCGGAAATCCAGCGCACGTCTGAGGGTAAGCGTGATATCCTGAATGGAAGCTGTCTTTTCTATGTAGTCCCACGCGCCGTTGGTAATGGCCAGTTCTGCACCGTCAGGGTCTCCGGCGCCGGTGATGATTATGACCTCCGGGCGTGAGGGGGCTTCTGCCAGCCGGGGCAGAAAGGAAAGCCCGTTGCCGTCCGGCAGCCGCACATCCAGAAACACGGCATCGATATCGCCTTTTTCCGCATGTTGCAGGCCTTCGCCGCCCATGCCGGCCATGACCGGTTCACATCCCAGACGTCTGACTGTGCGTCCCAGCGCGTGGCGCATATGTTCGTCGTCGTCAATGATCAGAACGCGCATGTGCGGTGCTCCTGTGCTTTTTATGCTTGTCCAGCTGGGTGCGTATTTCCGCGCTCAGAGCCGCGGTATCAAACGGTTTGTAGAAAAAGGCGGCCACCCCGACCTTGCGCCAGTCTTTGGGATAGCGCGACAGGTTCCCAGTGCCTTCAAAGCCGGTGTACATGATGACGGGCAGGTCCGGCCGGATGCTCAGCAGCTCGCGTGTCAGTTCCACGCCTGTGAGGTTGGGCATCATCTGGTCGGTAAGTACCAGATCAAAGGCATGGGGCTTTCGTCTGAAAAGTTCCAGTGCCTCTTTGCTGCGTGTGACGCTGGTGACTTTGTATCCCAGCCGCGTGAACAGTTTTCCCACGGAATAGGCCAGGTCATCGTCGTCATCCACTATCAGCAACGATTCATTGCCGCGCTGCAGTGCGGAACGTATCTGTTTTTCCTGTACTTCTTCGGCCATGCCGCTGCAGGGCAGGTACACGCGGAAGGTTGAGCCCCTGCTGGGCGCACTGTCCACCGTTATGTGCCCGCCGTGCAGCCGGACGATGTTTTGGGTGATGGAAAGTCCCAGCCCCGTTCCGCCGCTTTTTTTGCGTGTGGTGTAGAAAGGTTCAAACACGTGTTTCATGACCACCGGCTTCATGCCTGTACCCGTGTCGCGTACGGATACGACCACATAACGTCCCGCGGGCAGTTCCAGCGGGGCGGCGTGTCCGGTGTCCAGAGTTTCCATGTCCAGTGTGATTTCCAGCAGGCCTTTCATGCCGCGCATGGCCTGCTCGGCGTTGGTGCACAGGTTCATGAGCACCTGCAGCAGCTGGTCCGGGTCGGCTTTTACCTGCGCGGTGGGCGCATTGATGCGCAGGCGGACCTCCACTGTGGCGGGAATGAATGTCTGCAGCAGCTGGATGCATTCCTGTACGGTGTATCGTACCTGCACCGTGGTTTTGGTCAGTTCGGTGCGCTGGCTGAACGTCTTGATGCGTTTGACAAGGTTTTTACCGCGCCGTGCCGCCTTGAGCACATGGTACAGGTCTTCGCGCACGGGGCTGTCTTCCGGCGTATCTTCCAGTGCCAGTTCGCTGCATGACGATATGGCGCCGAGAATATTATTGAAATCATGCGCTATGCCGCCAGCAAAAATGCCGATGGCCTCCATTTTTTGTGCATGACGCAGTTCGCGTTCCATCTGGCGCCACGGTTTAAGAATGCCGCTGACCATATACAGGCTGGTGGGCAGTACAAAAAAGACAAGGGTGATGAAAACCCCCACGCCCACGATCATCAGGGCCTTGTTGATATGCCCGTCAAGACGCGCGGCCAGCTTTTCCTGTTCGTTCTGGATGTTGTCGGTGTAGATGCCTGTGGCCAGCCAGAAGTCGGTACCGGGAATAATCTCGGCGTAGGCCAGTTTGGGCAGCGGCGTGGTTTCGCCGGGCTTGTGAAAGCTGTACGAAACATAACCGCCGCCGCTGCGGACCAGTGATGCCAGAATGCTGATGTAGGGTACGCCGTCTTTGTCGTGGTGGTTCAGGCGGTCGGTGCCTTGAAAAGCGGGGTCGAGAGGATGGACGATGTTGATGCCGTTGAGGTCGTAGACAAAGTAATAACCGTCGTTGTCGTAGCGCACGGCATTGATGGTGCGCCGCAGCACATCAACCGGATTATCGCCCCGTTCACGGGCTTTGGTCATGGCGTCCGACAATGCCGCGGCCATGCTTTGCACCGAGTAGCGCAGAGTTCGTTCGTAGCCGTGCACCGTGGCCGATTTTACCTCTGCCAGCGAATCGGACTGCACAAGCTTGATGTAGTAGGTGTATGTGAGCCCGATGGCAGAGGCGAAGACAATAAGAAAGAGCAGCAAAAGACCGATACGGCCTGCAATGCTGGCATTGGCGCGCAATACGACCTCCTCCCGCCGGTACCACCGGCAGGCAACCCCGGGAGCAAGCACTGCGGAACAGGGGGCAGCAGCGCAGTCTGATCAGCAGGCAGACGCAACCGCAGCGCTTTTCCGATGATTTATCCGTACACACTTCAGGATAAAGGTGCAAGCCTGTCGAGAGTTTGTGTCATACTTCGTGCAGATGTGGCCTGTACTTTCCCGGGTACTTGCTCCGGCCTGAGAGGCGGGGCATGATGTGTCCCGCGTATGGCCGGACGTCCGGCGGCATGGGCAACGGCATGCCCGTACAACAGAACAGTGCATGAAAATTGGAGCCTGAAACACTGCGGAGAAACTTTATGAATCCTGTAAATATCAGAATTTTTTCAGATTATATTTGACCGTTCTGCTATATCGGCAAGGGGCTTGTCGAAAAACTGCAGGCGGAACTGAATGTCAGCTCCGAGTGGCTGCCATATGAAGTGCATCCCGAAACGCCGCTGCGGGGGGTGGAACTGGCGGAATACTTTCCCGATCTTGATCCCGCGGCTTTTATGGCAGAGATGGACCGGCGCGGGGCGCCGCTGGGCAAGAGGTTCGGCGGACAGCGGCTTTTGAGCAACTCGCGTCATGCCCTGCTGGGCGGAATACACGCTGCGCGGCAGGGCAGGGCAGATATCTATGACGAGGCCGTTTTCCGAGCGTATTTCACCGACGGGGCAGACATAGGCGACATGGCGGTGCTGGGCAGTGCGGCCGCAGCTGCCGGACTGGACAAGGCGGAATTTATGCGGGCTGTGCAGGATGGCAGATATGAACCGGTACTGCAGGAATATGCGCGGCACGCACGCGGGCAGGGAGTGCGTGCCGCTCCGACTTTTTTCATTGAAGGATATGGTAAAATTGTGGGGGCGCAGCCGTTTGCAGTGCTGCGCGACGCCGTTGTGCGGGCGGCCGGAGGTACGCCGCCCCCGGCGCTGTAACCTGTTCCGGTTTGTCCTGCCGCAGGCCGCAGCCGCGTGGCGTGCACAAGGCTGTGCCGCGTCTGGTGCGGCCTGTATCCGGCAGGCGTGCTACAGCCCGTACAGCTGGATTTTGCGGTATAGTGTGGCCAGCCCTATGCCCAGCCGCTCGGCTGCAAGTTTTTTGCCGCCGGTGGTGGAACCGAAGCGGTCCAGCGCCCGCTGTATGGCCTGACGTTCAAGCTCGCTCAGGGGGATGATATCGTCCTGCCGATCCAGCTGTTCTTTTTTTTCACCGCGCAGCGCGGCATGCAGAAAAGGGGGAAGAACGGCAGGTGTCACCACGCCGTTTTCAGGCATCATGTTGACTATGAATTCAATGGCGTTTTCAAATTCACGGATGTTGCCCGGCCAGGGGTAGCTTTTAAGCATGTCCATGCACTGCGGGTCTATGTGGCGCAGATTTTTGCCGAACCGTTCTCCGTACTTGCGGAAGAAATGTTCGGTCAGCATGTCCACATCTTCCAGCCGTTCGCGCAGCGGGGGGATTTCAAAAGGAATGACCTTGAGCCGGTAGTACAGGTCACTGCGGAACGAGTTGTGGGCGATAAGTTCGCTGAGGTTGTCGTTGGTGGCGGCAATGACACGGATATCTATGTTGATAAGCTTGTTGGACCCCAGCCGTGTGATGGTGCGTTCCTGCAGTACGCGCAGCAGCTTGACCTGCAGATACAGGGGCATGGAGCTTATTTCATCCAGAAACAGCACCCCGCCGTTGGCCAGCTCGAATTTGCCGATGCGTCCGGAAGACCGCGCACCGGTAAAGGCTCCGCTTATATAGCCGAAAAGTTCGCTTTCCAGCAGTGAATCAGGAATGGCCCCGCAGTTGATGGCAATGAACGGCTGGTCGTGTCTGTTGCTTTCCTTGTGAATGGCACGGGCAAACAGTTCCTTGCCGGTACCGCTTTCACCTTCTATGAGCACGGTGGAAGATGATGTGGCGATGCTGCGCACGCGTTCTTTCAGCCGCACCACGGCGGGCGAGTTGCCCAGTATGGCCCCCAGCCCGTCCGAATGGGCCTGCGATGTGAACCGCGACATGCGCCTGGTGAAATCGCGCTGATGTTCAAAAATGACCAGACGTGCAAACCGCGGGTCCTGCGCGGCCAGTTCCACGGTGCGGCCCATGACCATCAGTTCCTTGCCGTTGTAGCTCAGTTCGTATTCGTCGGCGTCTTCCACCGTGTTGCCGGTGGCAGTCAGAGTCAGGTTGGCCGGCAGGGGCGGGTCGGGCAGGCGTATGGTGCGTTTGGCATGTTCGTTCACATAGGTCAGCTGTCCGTCGCGGCCAAAAACAAACACCCCGTCGGAATAGGCATCCACCACACTCTGCAGCATGTCCACGGTGTTGGACATCATGGTTATGCGCTGCTGGTCCCGTGCGGCGCTGATGACAATGTTGGACATCATGTCCACGAAGTCGAGAAATGAATCACGGGTTTTCAGTATGCGCGCCCGGTCTTCTTCATTGAAGCAGATAATGCCGATGATGCCTTCCACCTTGCCGTCAATCTTGATGGGGGCGCAGAGCGTGAGCTTTTCTTCGCAGGTATCTTTTTTTTTGCAGCCGTCACAGATGGGATGAAAGCGGGGTTTTTCCACATACACGGGGCGGCCGGTGCGGCGTGCCGTCCGGTAGACCTGTCCTGCCTCTATGATGCTGGTACCCACGCCCTCGGCATAGCGCCCCGTACCGGCAATGCGGACAAATTCGGCGTTCACCACCTCCACGTCCAGCCCGATGACAATGGATATGACCTGTGCAATCCGGTTTATGGCCGGTGCGATGCTGTCGAGCATTCTCTGTTCTCGATATGATAATAGCTTTTCTGTTTGCAGATGGCGTCTGTATTGAAAAAGCTATGTTTGTTGTGAAAAAATGTCTGTATTGCAGCATGTTGCAATGTGTTATAGAGAAATTATCACATCGAGAAAATTTTTTCAATATGAGAAGTGCCAATGAAGCCGGGCAGTGGCGACGTGCCTGTCTCTTTTTTGTAACTACATGATATGACATAAAATTAATGTCAGGTATTCATTTTGGCATCCTCTTTGCCTTAAGGGCGGCATACCTACTGACATTTTTAGGAGGATTTCATGAAAAAGATTGTACACACCGATGCCGCCCCCGCAGCTATCGGTCCGTATTCACAGGCCGTGCTCAAAGGTGACACCCTGTATATTTCAGGCCAGCTGCCCGTTGACCCCGCCACAGGCGAACTGGTGGACGGTATTGAAGCTCAGACCAGACAGAGCCTGACCAACGCCAAGGCCATTCTGGAAGCTGCCGGTTCTTCGCTGGACAAGGTGTGCCGCACCGGCGTGTTTATGAAAGATCTTTCGCAGTTTGCCCAGATGAACGCCGTCTACGCGGAGTTTTTCTCCACCGCATTTCCCGCCCGCAGCTGCGTGCAGGTAGCCGCCCTGCCCAAGAATGCGCTTGTGGAAATCGAACTCATTGCCGAAGTGTAGGTCGCAGTTTCATGAGTAACATCCGTTTTATTGCCAACCAGAAGGCCAGACAGCAGACAGACAAGGTGGACGTGAGCTTTCTGTCCTGCGCAGAGGCGGAAGTCGTCCGCGGTTTCTTTAAGACCTTTGAAGGGTATGAACCCACTCCTCTTGTCGGTTTGAAAGGACTGGCCGCAGAACTGGGCGTATCGTCTTTCTACCTTAAGGATGAATCCAAACGTTTTGGCCTGAACGCCTTCAAGGTGCTTGGCGGGGGCTATGCCATAGCCAAGCACATCTGCCGGCGTCTGGGCGTGCCCATTGCCGAGATGAGCATGGAACGTCTGTGCTCTGCGGAAGTGCGTGAAGCGCTGGGTGAAGTGACGTTTGTTTCGGCCACGGACGGAAACCACGGCCGCGGTGTGGCATGGGCTGCCAACCGTATGGGACAGAAATCCGTTATCTATATGCCCAAAGGCTCCGCCGTAACGCGGCTTGAAAATATCCGCGCAGAAGGAGCACAGGCCAGCATAACCGACCTGAACTACGATGACGCTGTGCGTCTTGCATGGAAAGATTCGCAGGAAAAAGGCTGGGTTATGGTGCAGGATACCGCGTGGGAAGGCTACGAGGAAATTCCCGGCTGGATCATGCAGGGATACACCACGCTGGCGCTTGAAGCTCTGGAAGAGTTTGAACGGCAGGAAGGCGAAGCCCCCACGCATGTGTTTCTGCAGGCGGGAGTGGGGTCCTTTGCCGGTGGCGTACAGGGGCTGCTGGCTCAGCGCTACGGCGAGCGCCGCCCTGTAACCGCAGTGGTGGAACCGGAACTGGCTGACTGCATTTTCCGCTCTGCCGCCGCTGCTGACGGCAATCCGCACTTTGTCACCGGCGACATGCCTACGGTGATGGCCGGTCTGGCCTGCGGAGAGCCGAACACGGTGGGCTGGAGCATTCTGCGCGACTACAGCGACGGCTACATATCATGCCCCGACTGGGTGGCCGCCAACGGCATGCGTATTCTTGCCAGCCCGCGGCCCGGAGATGCCCGTGTCATTTCCGGAGAATCCGGCGCAGTGACCACCGGCATAGTGGAATGCCTCATGCGTATGCCCGACATGGCTCCCGTGCGCGAGGCTCTGGAACTGGACGGCGACTCGCGCGTGCTGGTCATCAGCACCGAAGGCGACACCGACCCTGTGATGTACCGCAAGATTGTCTGGCAGGGCGCCTACCCTGAAATTGAAGGATAAAAAGGTATCACCGTGTTGAATGAACAAGTGAAGAAAAGCGTTGTGGACCTGTGCGCTGCCGTTATCCGGCAGCCCAGCGTCTCGGGCGAGGAAGCCGGTGTCGTTTCCGAACTCAAGGCCTTCATGGAGTCGAGCGGGTTTGATTCGGTGACTGTCGACCGTTACGGCAGCATCATCGGTTGTGTGAAAGGCAACCGCCCCGGCCCCAGAATTCTGTTTGACGGCCATATAGACACTGTGCCTGTGGATGCCGCACGCTGGACCAGAGATCCTTTCGGCGCCCAGATCGAAAACGGCCGCATGTACGGCCGCGGCACGTCGGACATGAAAGGCGCCGTGGCAGCCATGGCCGTGGCGGCAGCTGAAATGGCAAAGCCGGAAAACCGTGATTTCGCCGGTGAGATTTATGTGGCCGGCGTGGTGCACGAAGAATGCTTTGAAGGGGTGGCCGCACGCGAAATCAGCAGTGCCGTCAAGCCCGATTATGTGGTCATCGGCGAAGCATCGCAGCTGAATCTGAAAATAGCCCAGCGCGGCCGGGCTGAAATTGTATTGCAGACAGAGGGCAAACCCGCGCACTCCGCGTCGCCCGATGAAGGCATAAACGCCGTGCACAAAATGATGAAGCTGGTGGCCTGCGTGGAAGCGCTGACCCCGCCCGAACAGGAAGTGCTGGGCAAAGGTACCAACGCCCTTACCGACATCAAGTCGTCTCCGTACCCCGGCGCCTCGGTGGTGCCTTCCGGCTGCCGCGTGACCTACGACCGGCGCCTGCTGGTGGGAGAAACCAAAGAGTCCATTCTGCAGCCCATCCGCGACATCATTGCCCGGTTGCAGGCCGAAGATTCCGCTTTCAAGGCAACTGTGGGGCTGGCTGAAGATCAGGCCCCCTGCCACACCGGCGAAACCATCCGCGCCGAGCGGTTTTTCCCCGCATGGCGTTATGAAGAGTCCGAAGAGTTTGTCCGGCAGGTTCTGGGCGGTCTGCGTGCAGCCGGTCTTGACCCGCAGATAGACCACTATGCCTTCTGCACCAACGGCAGTCACTATGCCGGCGAGGCAGGTATCAGAACCTTCGGCTTCGGTCCCTCGCTCGAAACTCTGGCACACACCGATGATGAGTACATCGAGCTTGATCAACTCTACAAGGCTGTTGCCGGCTACATGGCCATCAGCCGAGCCCTGCTGCAGGCCTAGAAGAGGAGTCACCTGCCATGACGAGCACATTCTATGTTATTCTGGCCTATATGGCGTGCATGATCGGAATCGGCCTGTGGGTCGCCAAACGCAAAATCCGTCAATCTGAAGATTTTCTTCTGGCAGGCCGGCAGCTTGGTCCGGCTATGATGGCAGGGACTCTCGCCGCCGCCGAAATCGGCGGCGGCAGTACCCTGGGCGTTGCGGCCAAGGCCTATGGCGAATGGGGTTTTTCCGCAGGATGGTACGTTGTCAGCGCCGGTATCGGCATCTTTCTGGTGTCGTTCGTCGCCCCGTATCTGCGCCGCTCCATGGCCACCACGGTTCCTGAAATTCTGGCACGGCGTTACGGCCGCACATCGCATATCATAACCACTTTTCTTTCCATCAGCGCCCTTTTCTTTGCCACGGCTGCGCAGGTCATTGCCACCTCGTCGGTCATCCATGTGGTAACCGGCGCCGACCTGCCCATGGTCATCATCCTTTCCGGCTGCGTGGTCACGGCCTACACGCTCATGGGCGGGCTCATGTCGGTGGCCTTTACCGATATCGTGCATATATTCTTCATCACCGTAGGTATGGCTGTGGCCATGCCCATCATTCTGCACAACTCCGGCGGGTGGGACCATCTTGTGGCCACGCTGCCTCCTTCGCAGATGAGCCTGACCAACGTGGGCTGGAAGACTATATTCGGACTTATCCTTATGTACTTCATGACCTTTTCCACAGGTCAGGAAGCGGTTCAGCGGTATTTTGCCGCACGTAACGCCAAAGTGGCCAAAATGGGCTCCTTCATGTGCTCCTGCCTGATGGCCCTGTACGGCTTCATTCCGGCAGTCATAGGTCTGGTGGCACTGGCCCACTTCCCCGGTATCGAACCCAACAGTGCGCTGCCCACGGCCGCGCAGCATTTCGCCCCGACCATCATCGCAGGCGTGGTTCTGGCATCGGTGGTGGCGGCAACCATGTCCAGCGCCTCCGGCAACATGCTGGCCGTGTCCACACTGTTCACCAAAGACGTCTTTCAGAAGTATATCCGCCCCGATGCCACAGACAAGCAGCTCATGACATGGAGCAAGGGCGCCATCCTGTTCGTGGGCATGTGCGCCGTGGGCATCGCGCTGGGTAACTACTCCATCATATCGCTGCTCATTCTGGCATTCACCATGCGTGCCGCCGGTCCTTTCGCAGCGTTCGTCTTCGGGCTGATTTATGAAAAAGCCACCGTAAACGCCGGACTGTACTCCATCATTCTGGGGTCCGTGGCTGCCATCGGATGGCAGCAGGCCGGTGAACCCTACGGCATCATGGCCATCGTGTTCGGCGCGCTGGTCAGTACCGTGAGCTTCTTTGCGATTTCCAAGATTGAAATCGCCATGGGTGTTGCGCCTGCCCCGCTGGCCATCACCGAAGAACACCGCAAGGCGAGCGGCGAAGAGTAGCAAGGTTATTTGACGGGACGGGCGCGGGTGAAGGCGCGCCCGTCCTGCAGCGTCTCACTGCGCGGGCCGGACGCTGCTTTTCCGCTGCACCCGGAAAAAAACCGGCCCGCCCGCGGCGCAGGATTCCGCAACAGCGCTTCCTGCGCCGGAAATTTCACCGGAAAGCAACTGCCCGTGACAGGCAGGGGGAAAAGACCATGAAAAGACTTATCAGCAACGCCACCATCATCGACGGGACAGGAGCCGCCGGTTTCAGCGGTTCTGTAGTGACCGAAGGAGAGAGGATCGTCGCGGTGCTGCCGGACAGCAATCCTCAGGGCGATTTCGATGAAGTGCTCGACGCTCAGGGTTGTGTCGTCTGCCCCGGCTTCATCGACACCCACAGCCATTCCGACCTGCTGATTTTCAGAGAAAAACATGTGCCCGCCAAGACAAGGCAGGGTATCACAACAGAAATTCTGGGTCAGGACGGTATTTCCGCCGCGCCCATGCCTGCAGAGTATGAAAGCCCGTGGCGTAAAAATCTTGCCGGTCTGGACGGCGATGTGGAAGAGCTGGACTGGTCGTATGCCACCACCGACGGCTACCTGAAGCTGCTGGAGCAGAACGGCAGCGCACCCAACGAAGGGTATCTGATCCCGCACGGCAACGTGCGTATGGAGGCGCTGGGGCTTTCCAATGTAAAAGCCACGGACGACGACCTGCGCCGCATGCAGGACATCCTGCGCCGTGAACTGGAAGCCGGCGGTATGGGGTTTTCCACCGGACTTATTTACATGCCCTGCGCCTACAGCGACACGCGCGAGATGGTGGCCCTGTGCAAAGCGGCTGCGGAATTCGACAGACCTCTGGTTATCCACCAGCGCAGCGAGGCCGACACCATTCTGGAATCCATGGAAGAAGTCATCACCATGGGGCGCGAATCGGGCGTGAAGGTGCATTTTTCGCACTTTAAGATCTGCGGCAAAAACAATGCCGACAAGTATGAAAAAGTGCTTGCGCTGCTGGACAGATGCAGTGCCGAAGGCATCCGTGTCTCTTTTGATCAGTACCCCTACATTGCCGGTTCCACCATGCTGGGTGTGATTCTGCCGCCGTGGGTGCATGACGGCGGGACCGACCTGCTGTTGCAGAGGCTGGCCGACCCCGAAGCCCGCAGGCGCATGGTGCGTGATATCCGCAGCGGCATCGCCGGCTGGGATAACTTTGTGGAGTTTGCCGGACTGGACGGCATATATGTGACCGACGTGAAAACCGCCGCCAACGGCGACTGCATAGGCAAGAACCTTGTGGAACTGGGTGAATTGCGCGGCAAGGATCCTTTCGAGGCCACATTTGATCTGCTGCTGCAGGAAGAGAATGCCGTGGGCATGGTCGATTTTTACGGTCTGGAAGAACATGTGGAAGGCTTTATGCGCCGTCCCGAGATGAACGTATGCACTGACGGTCTGCTGGGCGGCAAGCCGCATCCCCGCGTATATGGTGCTTTTCCGCGGGTGCTTGGCCGCTATGTGCGCGAACGCGGCGCCCTGACGCTTGAAGAAGCCGTGCGTAAAATGACAGGCCGCCCCGCCTCTGTGTTCGGACTTGCCGGACGAGGTGAACTGAAAGCCGGAAATTATGCCGACATTGTGGTGTTTGACCCGCAGACTGTGCAGGACAACGGAACCTTTACCGACCCCTGCCAGTTCCCCGACGGCATCCATCATGTACTGGTCAACGGCCGGTATGTGGTGCGCAATGCCGCCAATACGGACGAGGCGCCCGGAAAGGTGATCCGTCTGTAACAGAAACAGATGCACCGCCCGCACAGGCCCGTCCGGCCATTGGCCGGGCAGGGCGGTGCATCTGTCTTTTTCCGGTGCGGCGCACCGGCGATGATTGTTTTTCCTCCGAAGACGCAGCGGCTGTGCGGCCGGCCATTCTGGCTGGGTGGGCGGGCCGCGGCTTTCAGCAGACTGCGCCGGGGCTCCTTGCGTGTGTCGCGGATGCAATGTCCGGGGCACACGCTTTTTTTTGCGGATGCACAAGTGCAGACCGCCCGCGGCATACAGTTGCCGCGGGCGGTTTATGTGTTCATGGCGGCCGCGGAATCCGGCCCCGGGCAGAAAGGCGGCACTACGGAAACCGCCGGCGTGTGCGGGGCTTGCGGCGTCAGGCGTCTTCGTGCGTGCCGTCCTGTACGTCACGTAATTTTCTGAACAGGGTGGTCCTGCTTATTTTGTACATGGATGCCACCTTGCATACCGAGCCGTGACGTTTGAGGGCTTCCTGCAGAATTTCCCGTTCGATGTCGGCCATGATTTCCTTCAGCGGACGCTCGTCTTCGGGGGCGGGGGGCGTGTAGGGAGTGCTTTTGCCTGCGCGGGTGATATGCGGCGGCAGATGCTCGGGGCGGATAGAGCGCCCGTCGCATGTGACCACAAGGCTCTGGATAAGATTCTGCATCTCACGCACATTGCCCGGCCAGCCGTAGTTGCCCAGAGCGTGGCGAGTGGCTCTGGTCATGGTCATGGTGCGGTGGTATTTGGCATTGAACCGGTCAAGAAACGTGTCTGCCAGCGGAAGAATGTCGTCGCTGCGTTCGCGCAGCGGCGGCAGCCGCAGCACGGCCACATTCAGGCGGTAAAAAAGATCGCTGCGGAACCGCCCTTCTTCCACCTCTTTTGCCAGATTGCGGTTGGTGGCGGCGATGATGCGCACATTGACCTCTTTGGGCTGCGTGGCGCCCACGCGCATGACCTCTCTGTCCTGCAGCACGCGCAACAGCTTTGCCTGCATGGGCAGCGGCAGCTCGCCTATTTCGTCCAGAAAAACCGTACCGCCGTCGGCTATTTCAAAGTAACCCGGTTTCCCTTTGCTGCTTGCTCCGGAAAACGCACCCGGCACATAGCCGAACAATTCAGATTCTATAAGATTTTCAGCTATGCTGCCGCAGTCCACCTTCATGAACAGCTTGCCGTCGCGGGGACTGTATTCATGGGCAAGACGGGCAATCACATCTTTGCCCACCCCTGTTTCACCCAGAATAAGCATGGTGGCATCGGTGGAAGCCACGCGCTGCAGCAGTTCCAGAACCCGTTTCATGGCATGACTTTCAAATACGGGGCGCGGGTGGCGGGTCTGCTCCTGCGCCATGTGTTCCATGCGCTCGTTGAACGAGTCTATCAGCTCGCGCTGCTGGGCTATCTGGTCGCGGAACTGGGTTATCATGGTGATGTCGCGTGCGAATGTGACCACAAGACAGACTTCACCTTCATCGTCAAACACAGGATAGCCGCGCAGGATGACCTTTTTGCTCTGCCGGACATTCTGCACGGATGTGGCCGGGCGGCGTGTGCGGACTATTTCTGGGTTCAGAATGATGTCAAAGACACCTTCTTCCAGCAGGGTGCTGACATTCAGTCCCTTGATGTCTTTCATCTGCAGGCCGGTAAGCTGTTCGTACCGTTTGTTGACGAACAGGGTCTTTCCGGATTTGTCTGTAATGTATATCCCGTCACTTAATACATCAAATATGCTTTCTATATGTTGTATTACTTTACGCATTGTATGGCCGGCAAAATGCAGCGCAGCACGCTTTCAGCTTTACCATGCCAAGCATGAAGCTGATGTGATGCACTGTATGCTGTGTTTATTATTTTGTGCATATCTAAGAATGCGTATGCACCGTGATGCTTCCGGAAAGTATATCGCAGGAGAAGTGTTCTGCGACGTGTTGTTGCGTGATAGTAAAATGGTTGTCTTCGGAATGCATCATAAAAATGAAGCCGCTGTTATCTGAGCGGCTTCATGACATTTTTTGCGTGTCAAACGACATGCCGGCCCCTTGCGGTACGGCATATGAGCGGGGCCGGACGCGGCTTAACCGTCTGTTGCATGCTCTGCAGCCACCACGGCATTCAGTGCTGTCATTACCTGTTCATCCAGAACCACCTCGCCCATGGGAGCCTGCCTGTCGAGGAAGGTGTACTTCTGCGTGCCCAGCCGGTGGTAGGGCAGCAGCTGGTATTCCACTTCCAGTTCCGCAGTAAGCCGCGCAATGGCCCGGATATCTTCTTCGGTATCGTTGAAACCGGGAATAACGGGGGTGCGCACGACCACTTTAAGCGCCGGAAAACGGCTTCTGATATTCCGCAGGTTTTCGATGATCCGGACATTGGACACGCCTGTGGCGCTGCGGTGTTTTTCGTCGTCCAGACTTTTTATGTCGTAGTGGACAAATTTTACATATTCCAGCGCCGGTTCCATGTCGCTCCATGACGCGTAGCCGCATGTTTCCACCGCAGTGTGGATGTGCCGTCTGCGGGCTTCGCGCAGCAGTGCAAGAGCAAAAGCCGGCTGGGCAAAAGGTTCGCCGCCGGAAAGGGTAATCCCGCCGCCGGAGCGTGCGTAAAAGACGCTGTCCTGTTCCACCACGTTGAGCACTTCGTTCACGGTGCGCGTGGTGCCGTAGGTTATCAGCGCTTTTGAAGGACATGCCTCGGCGCAGAACATGCCGCACTCCTCGCACAGGGCGCGGTCAATGGATATGGTGTCGTCATCTGCCCGTGTAATGGCGTTCATGGTGCACACTTCGACACAGCGCACACACTTGGTCAGCGTCAGGCAGCGTCCTGTGTTGTATGCCAGTTCAATACGTCTGCGCTGCGATTCGGGGTTGCTGCACCACCGGCAGCGCAGAGGACAGCCCTTGAGAAAGACAACCGTGCGGATGCCGGGGCCGTCATGAACGGAGTACTTCTGTATATTGAATGTGATGCCGGTTGTTTTTTTGTCTTCAAAAGAGCTCATGGGATGCCTTTTTTTCGGCTAGCAGGTTCGGTAAATGCCGGTGCCGCCCCCGTAAAGGGGGCGGCTGGCCGGCTGAGTGTGGATGATGCCTTTTTAGTGCCGGTGCCTACATCGCGTCGTGCTGGGTACGGGCGATAAGGTCGTTCTGCAGGTCGGGCGAAAGGTCCACAAAGTACGCGCTGTAGCCTGCAATGCGTACAATGAGGCTGCGGTATTTTTCAGGGTCTTTCTGCGCGGCAATCAGCGTGTCGCGGTTGATCACGTTGAACTGCACGTGCCACAGCTTCAGGTCGCAGAATGTACGGATGAACGAGACCAGCTTTTCGGTGCCTTCATCGCCTTCCACGCATTTGGGGGTGAACTTGATGTTCAGCATACGGGCGGCGCGGTCGCGGTAGCCGTAGTTCTTGGAACTGAAGTTGGACTGCAGCACAGCGGTGGGGCCGTTTACGTCGGCACCGTGCGAAGCGGATGAGCCGTCAGACAGCGGCGTCCAGGCCAGCCGGCCGTTGGGAGTGGCAGAAACCACTTTGCCGAAAGGCACGTGCGAGGTGAAAGGCACATAACGCACGTCGTTGTGCATGCCGAGTTCGGGCGAGTAACGGCGGCCGTACTTTACCGAAATGGCGTCGATTTCGCGGGCGATGCTGTCGGCGTATTCATCGTTGTTGCCGTAGCAGGGGGCGGACTTGAGCATCTGCTGAACGTCTTCCTTGCCTTCGAAGTTGCACTTCAGGGCTTCGATGACTTCCTGCATGGTCAGCTTTTTGTCTTCAAAAACAAGCTTTTTGATGGCTGCAAGCGAGTCGACAACGGTGCCGAAGCCCATGTACTCGAAGTACCCGAGGTTTATACCTTCGGGAATCTGCGGGGTGTGCAGGTCGAGGCAGTGCTTCATGCACAGGTCGTGCAGGGCGCTGCCCATGGGCTGGGCAAAGTGGCGGGCGCGCACGTTGTTGATGATGTGCTGCTGGATGAAAGCCGCACGCAGGAAGTGCTCGTGCTGCAGCACATAGGCGTTCCAGAACTCTTCCCACGTTTCAAAGCGGGTGGGGTCGCCGGTTTCCAGACCCAGCTCGTTTTCACCGTATTTGAGCATGCGCCCGTTGTAGAGCACCATTTCCAGCGCTGCGGCAAAGTTGATGTATGCGCCGCCGCTGGTGTAGGTGTCGCGGTTGGGCATACGGGCTTCGGTGCAGCCGGAAACGGCGTAGTCCAGGGCTTCCTCAAAGGTGGCACCCTTGGAGACATACAGAGGCACGATTTCTTCGTCGTTGATCAGCTTGGGAAAGCCGGAGCCGAATTTGATGGTTTCGGCCACGTCGTGCAGGTAGCGTTCGGGCGAGCGCGAATGAATGCGTGCTGCAAGGTCGGGGTAGTGCAGCGGGAATTCACGCTTGGACTTAAGGAACAGGTAGGTCAGGTCGTTGGTGGCGTCCAGCCCCTGCGGAGTCTGCCCGCCTATGGTCACAGCTTCCCAGTGGGCGTACCCTTCGTTAAAGGCTCCGCCCGCGGGAGAAATGTACAGGTCGACATACTGCGCCATGCCCACCCACATGCATTCCAGCAGCTCAAGGGCGCTTTCTTCGGTGATGCGGCCTTCTTCTATGTCTTTGCGGTAGAAGGGCCAGAAGTACTGGTCCATGCGGCCGTTGGAGACAATGGTGCCTGTTTTCTGCTCAAGGCGCGAGAACATCTGGGTAAACCACTGGGCCTGCACAGCTTCATAGAAGTTGCGGGCGGGGTTTTCCGGTACCCATGCGCATATCTCGGCCATGGTTTCCAGTTCCGCCTTGCGAACGGGGTTGGTTTCTGCCGCGGCCATGTCCGCCGCCAGCTTGGCATGACGGTTGGCCCACAGAATAATGGCGTCGCACACGATGACGATAGCTTCAAGGAAGGGGCGCTTTTCCACGTTGTCGCGGGGGCTTAAGGGATCAAGCCCTGCTATTTTCTCCTGCGCTTCTTCCTTCAGGCCTCTGAAACCGCGCTTGAGAACCTTTTCGTAGTCGTGCACCCACTGGATGGACGAACGGAACGACGAGGTTTCGTTGACAATGAAGCGCGACTTCAGACCCTGCGGGTCGTCATAGGTCAGTTTGTGCACATCCGAAGGCAGGGCGAGGTTCAGGTCTTCGTGGTAGGTCTTGCCTTTCCAGTAGGGAGCTATTTCTTCCACCACCACGCGTGCGTCCGCTTCGGTGATGGTAAAGGGCGATTCGGTACGGTTGGGCAGGTCTTCAATGGCCAGATCAAGAAAGTCGCCGTCCAGTTCGGGGTACAGCACGCCGTACCGGCCGGGGCAGCCGCCGCGTCCGCATATCAGCTGGTCGTCATCAATGTACACGGTGATATGTTCGGCCACATGCTTCATGGCCTTGGCCCAGCGCAGCACCAGCGGCTGGCCTTCGGTCTCCTTCATGGAGTCGGTGAAGAGCTTTGCGCGTTCCACGTCGATGCGGGGGCGTTTGCCGTCAAAGCTGTCCAGAATGTTGAACACGCGCTCGTGCGACTTGCGGAAGCTGTCTTCCTTACCGGCTATTTTGTCCTGAAGGCGCTGTTCATGGGGAGACAAGGGAGTTGTGCAGCATTGCATGGTTTTTTCTCCTGAGTGTATTCGTCTGAGTTCTGTTGAGTGTGTATATGCTGCGCCCGGGGCGGTGCAGGACACCGGCCGTGCGCCGTGCTTTCATCAGCCCGCAAAGAACATGGGAATTGCGGGAACGTAGGTGGTGATCAGCAGCACCGCCAGCATGAGCGCGATGAGCGGCAGAACCACCTTGGACAACTGTTCGATTTTGGCGTTGGCAACGCCGCTTGCCACAAAGAGGTTGACCCCGACCGGCGGTGTGACGAACCCGATGGCAAGGTTGACCACCATGATGATGCCGAAGTGTACGGGGTCTACGCCGACCTTGAGCACAATGGGCAGCAGGATGGGAGTCAGTATGACAATGGCGGCCAGAGCTTCCATGAACGTGCCGATGATGAGCAGCAGCACGTTGATCATGAGCAGGATGGCTATTTTGTCTGTGGTCAGGCCCAGCATGGCCTGTGCAATGGTGGTGGGCACTTCTTCGATGGTCATTATGTTGCCGAAGATGGTGGCCATGGACATGAGCACGATAACCATGGCGGATGTGCCGGCCGCTTCGACCACACAGTCGTAAAAGCTGCCGCAGCTCAGTTCGCGGTGCACGAAGCAGCCGATGATGAGGCCGTAGAAGGCCGCCAGTGCCGCTGCTTCCGTGGGGGTCATTATGCCGCCGTATATGCCGCCCAGCACGATGACCGGCACCATAAGAGCCCACTTTGCTTCCCATACGGCATGCATGAAGGTCTTCAGGTTGCGATCGCGTACTTCGCCTTTCCAGCCGCGCTTTTTGGAGTACCAGTAGCTGTACGCCATAAGGGCAAGACCGGTCAGCAGGCCCGGCACGATGCCGCCCATGAAAAGCTTGCCGATGGATGCCTGAGCGGAAACGCCGTAGACCACAAACGGGTTGCTGGGAGGAATCATGACGCCGATGGCTCCGGCGGCGGCCACAATGGCTGCAGAAAAGTATTTGCAGTAGCCGCGTTCCACCATGGCGGGAATAGTCAGCGAGCCGATGGCGGCAACGGTGGCGGGGCCGGAACCGCTGATGGCGGCAAAGAACATGCATGTGCCGATGGTGGCCAGAGCCATGCCGCCGGGCAATGCGCCCAGCATTTCATCGGCAAGGTTCAGCAGACGGCGCGAAAGCCCGCCGGCACCCATGAACACTCCCGCGGCGATGAAGAACGGAATGGCCATGATGGGAAAGCTGTCTATGGACGTGAAGGCAATCTGGGCCACATAGTCTATGGGCAGGCTGCCTGCGGCCACGATGGTGGCCAGCGCAGCCAGCCCCAGACCTATGGCAATGGGCACGCCCACCACCAGAAACAGGGCAAAGTAGCCGAAAAGTACCGGCAGCGGGTCGATGTAGTCGGCGATGAACAGGGGGGCGGCCAGTACCGCACACAGGATAAGGCCGATAACGGTATCCGCCGCACCGCAGATGCGTACCTGTCCGGCAAGGTCCTGCAGCAGCCGCACGGCCATCAGCCCGAAGCTGACAGGCAGCACAAGATACGGAATATAGTAGGGCAGCTGCAGAGCGGGAGATGTCTGCGGATAGGTCAGCTGCATTTTGATGAGATCAAGCGACTGCCAGAGCACGGTGGCTGCCAGTGTGAGAAAACACACGTCCACGATGATCCACGATATATTCTGAAACCTGACGGGCAGCCTGTCGAAAATAATGTCGACGCGGATGCTTGAGCGGTTTTTAATGGCCACAGGCACAGCCAGATACGATATCCAGATGAAGATGAAACGTGCCATTTCTTCTGTCCAGACGGCGGCTGCGGCGCCTTCGTGCAGGTAGACGCCGATGTAGCGGTACAGGGTCTGGAAGGTGATGATGAAGATGATGGCCAGCATGCCTGCAACCAGAAACGGCTTTTCAAAGTTGGCATCAAGCCAGCCCAGTATTCCGGGGCGGCTTTCCAGAGAGCCGCTGGAGCATTCGCCCTGAGCGTTCATGATGGCGGCTGTGACGTTGGGATCTGACATTATGACCTCTTGGTTGCGTTGTCGGAAAAGCGGCTTTCCGGGGCAGGAAGCGGGCAGGCCCCCTGCCCCGGTTTCTGTTTACTGCTGGGTTTCCTGCACCAGTTTGATCAGTTCGGCAGGAATGTCGTCTTTGAACTTGTCCCAGACGGGGCGGGTGCGTTCGACCAGCTTGGCGCGCTCTTCGGGGCTCAGTCTGGTCACCGTGATGCCCTGTTCGATGAATGCGTCTTCCGCTTTCTTTTCAAGCTCGCTGGTGATGGAGCGCTGATAGGTCAGTGCTTCGCGGCCTGCTTCTGTCAGAATCTGCTGCACATCGGCAGGCAGGCTGTCGTAGTAGGCTTTGTTCATCATCAGCAGGTGCATGCTGTAGTTGTGGGCAGAATCTATTGCGTACTTCAGCACTTCGGTGTGCTTGGCGTCGTTGAGCAGCGAGAATGTGTTGCCTTCGCCGTCCACGGTGCCCTGCTGCAGAGCCGTGTAGGTCTCGCCCCACGAAATGGGGGTGGGAGCCATGCCCAGCGCGGCAGCCACGGCCACTTCAATGGGTGAGTCGGTGGTACGCACCTTAAGGTTTTTCAGATCGTCAGCGGTTTTGATGGGCTTTTTAGTGGTTACAAAATTGCGGTAACCATATTCGCTGTACATGATGGGCTTCAGACCGATGGAGGCGGCTATTTCATCCAGCTTTTTGCCCAGTTCGCCGTCATCGATGGCTTTGTACAGCTTTTGCTGATGCTCGGGGCTGGTGATGTAGGGCAGGTCAAACACCATCCACTGTTTGGAAAAGTTGGCCATGTTGGGTGAAGAACTGGAAGCCATTTCCAGCGTGCCGCGCTGTGCGGCTTCCATGGTCACACGGTCGCTGCCCAGCATGCAGTTGCCGAACAGCTGGATGCGCACACGGCCGTTGCTTTTTTCTGCAACCAGTTCCTTAAATTTTTCGTAGCCTACCGTCACGTTGTTGCCCGGCGCCATGGGGTGCGCCAGACGGATGTTGATACGCTTTGCCGCATGCGCCTGTGCGCCTGCCGTCAGGGTCACGATGCACGCCAGCGCCACCAGTGCGCCTGCTTTCAATAGGTGTTTCATGGTTCTTCCTTGGTCTTGAGGTTCTTCCCGAGTGTGTTGTTAGCAGCTGCCTTTCGTCCCTTACTGAGCAGGTAATGTGCCAAAACCGCAAAAGCGGCGCGCAGCTTGATAAAAACGGCACAAGCAGCCCGGAGCGGCTGCCTTTTGGGTCTGCCTGAATGCGTATTCCGGCAAGGAGTGTTCCAATTATGAAACAGTGTTTTTGTATCTTACTAATTTTGATAGGTTTTTTTGATTGTGAAAAGTATGTTGCAAAGGTGGAACATGTCTTATTGCGTCAGACGTGTGGATGCGCAGGACGAGCCCGTGCGTGCCGCATGACCGGCAGGCGCCGCGGAATCATGCGGTGTCTGAGGCGCTGATGTGCCTTGTTGAAAAATACAGGCAGCATACCGGCAGGTGTACAGGATATGTGAAATACAGAACATAGCGGGAGGGGCAGGGGGGAAGTTGCGGTATCCGTATCCGGCTGTTGAACGGCGGATACGTCGTCATCTTGTGGCGCGGAGGTGGAGAAGATCGGGCGGTGCCCGTCGTGGCAGTTGCACGGTTGCAAAAGTGAAACGTGCGGAATGTTATGCTGTTACATACAGATGAAAAAAATCACATGCGTCCGCGCTGCTGGCGGGAAGGCGGCCGCAGTTCCCGCAGAAGACTGTTGCTTGCTCTCCGGCAGGCAGAGGAGATCGGCTTTTTGAGTTTTGTCATTAAATGCAGTGTATTGCTGCTTAATGATGAGCTTGAATGCCAAGGCACGCTTTTTGCGAGAAGGGAAGGACCTTTTACTGCAAGGAGTGAACTAATGAAGGTTATCGATTTCCGTTTCCGGCCCAATACACCGGAAATCATTAACGGCATTGCCGGTAGCAATATGTTTAAAGCGGCCTGCAAGGCCATAGGATTTGAAAAGCGCAAGCCGCAGCCTCTGGATGAGATAGTGTCCGGTCTCGATAAACGCGGCGTCGAGCTGTGTGTCATTTCCGGACGCGACAGTGAAACAACCTACGGTTCACCTGCCAATAATGACAGTGTGCTGGAATTCTGCAGGGCGTACCCTGACAGATTTATCGGCTTCTGGGGAGTTGACCCGCATAAAGGCATGGCCGCAGTGCGCGAATTGCGGCACGCCGTGACAGAACTTGATATGCGCGGGGCATCCATCGACCCCTATCTGGCGCACATCCGCCCTGATGAGGCACGGTACTACCCCATATATGCCGCCTGCTGCGATCTGGGCATTCCCGTGTTCATCACCACGGCGCCGCCGCCACAGGTTGCCGGCGCGGTTATGGATTACACCGACCCCCGGCATGTGGATATTGTGGCGCGTGATTTTCCCGATTTGAAAATCGTCATGAGCCACGGCGGGTATCCTTTTGTGAATGAAGCCATTTTCACCTGTCTGCGTAACGCCAACGTTTACATGGACTGCTCTGAATACGAACAGGCACCCATGGCGGAAGCTTATGTTCAGGCCATGAACTCCTTTATAACGGACAAGGTTGTTTTTGCCAGTGCCCACCCTTTCATCGAGCAGGAAGACGCTCTGAATGTGTACGCGAAGATGCCTCTTTCGGATGATGCCCGGCGCAAGATAATGTACGATAATGCCCGCAGGGTTCTCGGACTGTAAGACTGCGCGTCAAAGACCGTAAAAAGGAAGGATTCATGTCCTTCCTTTTTTTGTGGCTTATAAATACGCGGTGACAAAATAACAGAGCGTGAATTTACCGTATAATATAACTGAAAAACAGGAGCTCCAGCGTATAGTGGGCGGCAGGGAACGTCATATAAATCGTATATGTTTTGTATCAGCCGGAAGGTCAGAGGAGGTCATACATGTCTCTTAAACAACTCTTTGCGCTTTCAACAGTACTTATCATGCTGCTTTCGGCAGCTGTTGTGGGCGTTTTTGTAAAATACAGAAGTGCTGTTGAGCTGCAGCACAGCGCCATGCGTGAGCGTGACGCGGCTGTTGCACTTTCGCGTGAAATGGCTTCAGACTCCAATGGGCTTACCGATAATATCCGGCTGTACGGTATGACAGGAGAAGTAAAATACAAAGAAGCGTACATGCGCATTCTTGATCAAAGCAACGGTAAAATTCCGAGGAGCGACGGTTCTGTTATAGATTTTATGGACAAGGTCAAGGCGTTCGGCGTGACCCGTCAGGAGATGGACGCCCTGAAGGCTGCAAAGGAACTTTCCAATGGTCTTGCCGTCATTGAAACGGAAGTCATGGATTTTATAGATGCACGCCTGCAACGCGCGGGCAGTGCGGAAAGGTACCGCAGTCAGCTTGATGCGGATGCCATGCAGCAAATGGCCAGGCTGTATGATGCAGAGTATTATCAGTGGATAAACAAAATCGCCGCCGCAGTGCAGCAGTTCAACACCTCGCTTTTCAGCAGAACCGAAAAGAGTGTGAACGATGCTCTGGCAACCGGAGAGAGCATGAGTCGCACGTTTTTTGTCATGCTCGGCGTTTTTATTGTTTTTGTTTTTGCCCTGCTTGTATTTTTGTGGCGCAGTCTCTCGCAGAGTATCGGCGGTGAGCCGCGTGTCATTGAGCAGGTGGCCGCCGCCATTGCCGCCGGTGATCTGACTGCGGCGGATAAGCTGGACAGAACAACGGCGCGGGGTGTGGCAGCGGCCATGCTGGGTATCAATGACAGCCTCAATCTGCTTGTGACCGAGATGGTCTCGTCGCTTGAACATATCAAACGCGGTAACCTGCGTGCGGAATGCGACGAGAAAAAAGTCCGCGGAGCCTACCGCGAGCTGCTTGCCTCCACCAACAAACTTATGGCCACCATTGTCGCTTACTTTGACCTGATCGCCACGCCGCTCATGTGCATAGACAGCGGGTACAATATTCTTTTTATGAATAAAAAGGGTGCCGAAATGGCAGGCAAGACCCCTCAGCAGGTACGCGGGACAAAATGCCATGACCACTTCCGCACTGCCGCCTGCCGCACGGGCAGCTGTATCTGCGATCTGGCCATGAAAGCTCATGATGTGACCAGTGGTGAAACCGTTGCTAATCCGGCGGGTAAAGAACTGCTGGTGTCCTTCTCTGCGGCTCCCATCCTTGATGAAAACGGAGCTGTCATTGGAGCTTTTGAGCAGATATTTGACGAGACAGCTATAAAATCGGGCCAGCGCAAAATGCAGCAGCTTGCCGGTAATGCCACCAATATAGCAGACCGTCTGGCTTCTGCGGCAGAGGAGCTGTCGTCACAGGTTGAGCAGTCGAGCACAGGATCTGACGTGCAGCGCGAACGCATGGGCGAAACTGCCACAGCCATGGAGGAGATGAACGCCACAGTGCTGGAGGTGGCGCAGAATGCTTCGCACGCCGCTGATAACGCCGAAGGCAGCAGAACCCGCGCTCATGAAGGCAGCACGGTCGTGGGGCTGCTCATAGAATCCATCCGGCAGGCGGAGAGGGCCGCAAGAGGGCTGAAAGAACATATGACCGAACTGGGGCAGCAGGCAGAAGGCATAGGCGGCATTATGAATGTTATTTCAGATATAGCCGACCAGACCAATCTGCTTGCGTTGAATGCCGCCATCGAGGCCGCCCGGGCAGGCGATGCGGGGCGCGGGTTTGCAGTGGTTGCCGACGAAGTGCGTAAACTGGCGGAAAAGACCATGGTAGCCACCAGCGAGGTAAGCTCCGTTGTAAATTCTATCCAGAACGGCACGCGGGCGAGCATCGCATCAACCGATGATGCGGTGAATGCCATTGCCAGCAGCACAGAACATGCAACCAACTCGCAGGGCAAACTGGCTGAAATAGTTAATCTGGCAGAGACAACGGCCGATCAGGTGCGCGCCATCGCCACCAGTGCCGAAGAGCAGTCTGCAGTGGCCGACGAAATCACACGCTCGGCTGATGAGGTGAATCAGATAGCACTGGATGTTTCACAGGCGATGCAGCAGAGCACGCAGGCTGTGCGTGAACTGGCGGAACTGGCCACGGAACTGCAGACTCTTATCAGTGAACTGACTGCCGCACGGTAGTCCCCGGCACTGTTGCAGGTGCATACCATGACCGCCCGGTGCAGCGCTGTGCCGGGCGGTGTTATGTACAGTCTGCAGACTGTGCGGGAACTATGGCGATATCAAGAAATATGGCCGTATGCCCCTGTGCCCGGGCAGTTGCGGTGATTGTGTCTGCGGCAGCGCTGTGTGCGCCGTGCAGTGTCAGGCTGGCTCGCTTGAACCAGCCGAGGCAGCGTTCACTGCCGGTGCCTGCGCGGGTCAGATGCAGCATGCCTGTCACCGTGTGCTTCTGCTGTGCATGGGGGCCGCTGTCAGCAGGGGCCGCCGGTCCGATATGTCCGGTAAGCCGGTATTGTTCCGTGCTGCCCGAAAAGTTGCCGCCGCTTACGGCAATGGTGCCCTCTTCCGTATGCTGGCTGTCCGAACAGCGTATGCGGTACAGCCCGTCTTTCAGGGGAATGCAGGTGCATATGGTCATGGCCGCAGGGTACACCATACCGGCGTGCCTGTCTGCCCCGGCACACCGCCGTGTTTCGATTTGCTCGTTACGGGTGGGTACGGTGCGGGCGCTGGACATCCTGACAGTTAGTGCATAAGCACATTGTGCCGCCAATGGCGGGACTATTTTTAACAAGGTGAGTGTAATGAGCAATAACGAACCGGATAAGATTATCTATTCCATGGTGCGGGTGTCCAAGCGGCACGGCCAGAAGGAAGTGCTTAAGGATATTTCGCTGTCGTATTTTTACGGCGCAAAAATCGGCGTGCTGGGGCTTAACGGTTCCGGTAAGTCGTCGCTGCTCAAAATTCTTGCCGGCGTTGACCAGTCTTTTGACGGCAAAACCGTGCTTTCTCCGGGGTATACCATAGGGTATCTGGAGCAGGAACCGTTGCAGGACGAAACCCGCACCGTGCGCGAAGTGGTGGAAGAAGGTGTGGGCGATGTCATGCAGCTGGTACAGGAATTTAACGAGATCAACGCCAGATTTGCCGAGCCCATGGAGCCTGACGAAATGGATGCGCTCATTTCCCGTCAGGCCGAGGTGCAGGAACAGATGGACGCCAAGGGCGCATGGGACATAGACTCGCGTCTTGAAATGGCCATGGATGCTCTGCGCTGCCCGTCCGGCGATACGCCGGTCTCTGTTATTTCCGGCGGTGAAAAGCGTCGCGTTGCTCTGTGCCGTCTGCTGCTGCAGAACCCCGACATTCTGCTGCTCGACGAACCTACCAACCATCTGGATGCCGAATCTGTCGCATGGCTTGAACGCTATCTGCAGAGCTTTCCGGGCACCGTCATTGCCGTTACCCACGACCGGTATTTTCTGGACAATGTGGCCGGCTGGATACTGGAACTCGACCGCGGCCGCGGTATTCCGTGGAAGGGCAACTACTCCAGCTGGCTGGAGCAGAAAGAAAAACGTCTTGCCAATGAAGACAGGGCCGAAGCCGAACGCAGAAAGACCCTTGAGCGCGAACTTGACTGGATACGCATGTCTCCCAAAGGGCGGCACGCAAAATCCAAAGCGCGTATCAACGCCTACGAGGCCATGCTCAGCCACGAGTCGGAAAAAGTGGCCGGAGACCTTGAAATCTACATTCCGCCGGGACCCCGTCTGGGTAAGGTTGTCGTGCAGGCCGAAGGGCTGTGCAAGTCCATGGGTGACAAACTGCTGGTGGACAACGCCGGTTTCATCATTCCTCCCAACGCCATAGTGGGTATTGTGGGGCCCAACGGCGCAGGTAAATCCACGCTGTTTAAGATGCTTGTAGGAGAGGAACAGCCGGATGCAGGCGAGCTGAAAGTGGGCGAAACCGTCAAGTTCGCATACGCTGACCAGAGCCGCGGCTCGCTGGAAGCTGGCAAGACCGTGTACGAGGTTATAAGCGAAGGCTACGAAACGGTGAAGCTGGGCAGCCGCGAAATTAACAGCCGTGCATACTGCTCGCGTTTCGGCCTTACCGGATCCGATCAGCAGAAAAATGTCGATGTGCTTTCCGGCGGTGAACGCAACAGGGTGCATCTGGCACGTATGCTGAAATCAGGCGCCAACGTGCTGCTGCTTGACGAACCCACGAACGACCTTGATGTGAACACCATGCGTGCACTGGAAGACGCGCTGGAAAACTTTGCAGGCTGCGTGCTGGTCATCAGCCACGACCGCTGGTTTCTTGACCGCATTGCCACGCATATCATGGCGTTCGAAGGCGATTCGCAGGTGGTTTTCCATGAAGGCAACTACTCCGACTATGACGCCGACAGAAAGCGTCGGCTCGGAAAGGATGCCGAACAGCCGCACAGGATCAAGTTCCGCAAACTGACCCGCTAAAACAGGCTGCATATATACCACAAGAGGACGCTCCGGCGTCCTCTTTGTTTTGCGGGAGAGCCGTGCCGTATCGCCCGCTACGCGGGTACCGGCCGGTAAAAGGTTTCCCCGCCGGCTGCATGGCTGAGAAAGCCGCAAGGGCACTCAGCCTTTTGCAGGACGGTTCCGCGGGGAAAGACCCCGAAAAAAAAGAGCCGTGCGGGCACGGCTCTTTGCAAAAACATTTCTGACAGGCGTTATTCGCAGGTCAGCATATGGCGGATATTGTCGATGACGCTGCGCAGCACATCGTCGGAAGGCTCGACAAAACCGAAGTGCATGGCTCTGACAAGGCCTACCACAAGGCTGACCACCATGCCTGCGGTATCCTTGGTGTTCAGGGCGGAACGTATGGAACCGTCCTGTTTACCCTCTTCAAGGGCCTGTGTCAGATACTCGGTAAGATAGCTGTATATCTGCTGAATCTGCAGGAACACGTTGTCGTTTCTGTGGCCGTAGCGTGTGGGAGCATCACGGAAAATAAGGCAGAATTCCATGTTGTTCTTTTTAACGAAAACATAGAACGATTTGATGATGGAAACGACCTTTTCCATGCTGCTTTCAGGAGTGCGCACTTCAAGATACTTTTCGATGTCGCTGATGAGCTGGTTTTTCACGTTGGTTACCAGCGTAAGGAAAATGTCATCTTTAGTCTTGAAATGACGGAAGATCGTCCCTTCGGCCACACCTGCTTCGCGTGCCAGCAGGCTGGTGGGGGTATTGCTGAAGCCGCGTTCCGCAAAAAGGCGCGCGGCGGTGTCCAGAATAATGTCGCGTTTCATGATATCCCTACAATGGTATGTTGCGATAATAAACGGTGTGTTCACTCACTCAGAGGTGTGGTGATACTCCTGCCATTCAAAAGTGTCAACGCACGAAGCCCCGCAATCGTTGGCAGCAGCGCATATCCGGCCATGTCGTTGCCGTGCCGCCGTGCCGCGGCGTGCCCGTGCTGCGCATGATTTTGTCTGATTAATCAATGCTGTATGGGCTTGCACTGCTGAAAGTATGTTGTGCATTTCTTGTTTTTTTGCATGTGTTACAGCAGTTTTTCAATAGCATCAATCAGCTGCGGCATATCCAGCGGTTTGCTGAACACGGCGGTGAAACCGGCTGCGGTCAGTTGACGGCGGATGTCGCTGTCGTGATGGGCCGTAACAGCCACAGCAGGCACAGATGCTTCTTCCGGACGGCAGGCGCGCAGGCGGGGCAGCAGTCTGTCTCCGGTTATGTCCGGCAGCTCTATATCCAGCAGCAACAGATCAAAATGTCTGCCGCTCATACCGGCAAGCGCGGCATCACCGTCGGCAACACATTCCGTTTCATAACCGGCTTTGGTTAGCATAAGCTCAAGCATAGTCCGGCTGACGCGGTTGTCTTCTACAACCAGAATGCGGCGTCCGCTATATCGGGGGCTGCGCCTTGTCATGGCTGTCCTGTCCCCTGTTTTCCGTTCTGCCGCAGCACTGTCTGCATGCGGAACAAGTCTTCCATCGCCTTGCGGTTGCGGACGGTGGCGCTTTCCAGTTCGGCAAAAAGATCCTGCACTGCATCGGCGTCGTTTGCCGCTGCCGCATCGCAGACGCAACGGGCTATGCGGCGCAGTGCCTGCAGCCCCAGCTGAGCTGCGATATGCTCGATGGCAGCCGCAGCAGCGCCTGTCCGCGGCAGATCGTTGTGCAGCATTGCCCCGCGGCCGGCCGATATGCTGTCACTCAGCCCCTGCAGTTGCGCGGGCAGTTCGGCTGGTGGTTCGGCATCGGCGGCGTATTGCCGTATTCCGGCAGTATCATGCTGTTCGGCAGCTTGTTCTGCCTGGGGTTTCATTACACTGAACACATCGGCTTTTTCTGCACCGTCCGTGTCCGGGTACGGCTTTTCTTCGCGGGCAAGCCCTGCCGGCGCGGCGGGTTCCGGTTCTGCCAGTGCGGCCACAGCCGCAGAAATGCGGGCGAATGTTTCGGGTGTCAGAACCGAAGGTATGTTGACGGGCGGCATTGCGTCCCCGTCGTCGTCAGGCAGAGGCGATTCTTCGTCCGCAGGGTCGTCTTCGGCTGTTCCGGCCAGTTCATGGGATTTTTGCGCAGCGGTGTCAACCTCGGTGGTTTTTACGCTTCGGGATGTCTCGAAGTGTTCCAGCGACGGGGTATCGACCGGTGCCGCAGACTGTTCGGGGGGCATGGCAGCTGCTGTTTGCTGCGCAGCTACACTATCTGTTTCCGTATTCTCCGCTGCGGATGCCGCGTGTTCCGTGGCGCAGCCGTCTGCCTCAGGGCCGGAGCAGGTCTCCGGCTGCTCCACCGTGGCGGCCCCGTTCTGCAGTTTTCTTTCCTCGTTATGAAAGAACATGGGGTTTACTGCTGAAAGAAGAGGTTCCGTCTCGGCTGGCTCCTCCGCTGTTTCGTGATGCGCCTGCTGTCCGCCTGTGATGTCTGCCTGCTGCATGGTCTGCGCCGAGTGCGCAGCGGTGTGTCCGCCGGCGGGCACAGTGCATTCAGGCGCGGTTGCCGGTTCCTGCGCGGGATTTTCCATGGCTGCAATGGTTTCAGATACGGCGGAAAGCAGTGTGCCGCGGGTGAAGGGACGCAGCAGAATGGCGGAGCAGCCTGCCTGCCGCATTGCTTCCGCGCCTTGTTCATCTCCCGCTTTCACCACGCCGAAAACAGGGCCGGGCATGAGCCCCAGTTCCGTTTCGGCTTCGCGCAGGGCGCGGACAGTTTCCGGTCCGCTCATTTCGGGCATGCGGGCGTCCACCATGACCAGTGAAGGAAGCCTGCGGCGGAAGACTCTGAGCGCTTCGGCTCCGCTGCGGGCTTCAATAAGCACCAGCGGGGTGTCTTCCAGAAAAAACGAAAGCAGCTGGCGGTTGCTGGCAATGTCGTCAGCCACCAGCACCAGACCGGGCTGTCTGCCGAGGCAGGAGGGCATGCCGTGCGGCAGTTTGGACGCAGGCTGCAGACGCAGAGTGAAAGAGACGGTGGTGCCTGATGCGGGGGCGCTTTCAAGGCACACCACACCGCCCATCATGGAGACCAGATCGCGCGTGATGGAAAGGCCGAGACCCATGCCTCCGTAGCGGCCCGACCCCGTACCGGGGCTTACGCAGAAGCTGTCAAAGACCGCATAGGGATTTTCAAGGGGGATGCCCACGCCCGTGTCGCTGATGGTAAAGCGCAGATGACCGGGGTCTGTGGAATCATCAACCCGTTCGACGGAAAGCCTGATGGTGCCTTCGTCGGTAAAACGGATGGCGTTGCCCAGCAGGTTCAGCACTATCTGCAGGATCCTGTCCGGATCGCCCAGAAAATTCACCGGCAGATGCGGAGACATGAACCATGAAAGCTGCAGACCTTTGCGGCCGGCTTTGATGAGGGCAATGTCGTGGGCTTCTTCCAGCACATGGTGCAGGTTAAAGCGAACAGCCTTGAGGTCTGTTCTTCCTTTGGCCGCACGCGCGGCATCCAGCAGGTCGTTGATCTGCAGTTGCAGATTACGCCCTGCAGACTGCAGCAGCGCCAGTTGCTTTCTGCCTGTGTGCGCGGGCAGAGACGCAGTCAGCTCTTCGATGGTGCTGAGCATGGCGGTAAGAGGAGTGCGCAGGTCATGGCTTACCCTTGCCAGCAGCGCTCCGGCTGTCAGGTGCGGTTCCTGCTGCTCGAACGCATGTTGCTCTGCCGTATCGTTTTGTTCGGGCGCGGCTGCCGGTACGCAGCGCTTGCTGTCCGGAGCGATGGCAAGGCACAGCAGTCCGCCTGCGGTACCCAGTGCCGGTCCCAGCGAGGCCCAGTAAGGTGCATCGGGGCTGAGGGCTGCCCCCATACCGGCCACAGTGCCGGTGGCCGGCAGCAGACAGGCCAGCATGTAGCGTCCGGCGCCTGATACCCCGTCCTGCCAGCGGAGCAGGGCCGGCAGTGCCGGCAGAACGCACAGCAGCGGCCAGAGCGGCAGCGCGCGGTGTAAGCCCGAAAATCCGGGAATAAGCGGCAGCAGGGCTGCTATGGCTCCGGCCGCCATGCACAGGGCAAAAAGCCTGTCAGCACGTTGCGATTCATCTGTGCGCAGCAGGCTGCGGCCCGTCTGGGCCAGAACAAGTACGGCGATACCGGGCAGAAAAAGCGCAGCCACACTGCGCCACGAAAACAGCGTTGCCGCGGCCACAGGTGACAGCGAATGCAGCAATACTGCCGCTGTGGCGGCTGCGGCCCACAGGCGCCAGACAGATTTTGCGGTTGCAGCCATGGCAATATGCAGCAGTATCAGCGCCAGCAGGGCTCCTTGCAGCAGGTGCATGGGTTTTGCCGCGCGTACGGCGTCATCCAGCGAGTCGCCGGCAGGATGCAGCGTAGGCTGAAACCATGGTCCGGGTGCACCGGCAATGCGCAGATACACCGTCAGCGGAGCACCACCGGGGGCAGGCAGAGGTACCGCCGTTCCCGTGGTCATGATGCGCTGCCAGCCTTCGGCTGAATCAGCAGAGGGGATGTACAGCTCCACCGGTGCAGGGATGGTAGGCCCGAGTTGCAGAACCGGCCCCTGCAGCAGCGCATGGCGCGGTTCCGGGGTTTCCTGCGGCTCTTCTGCCGTACTGTTTTGTCCGTCGCGCTCAACAGAAGAAAGTGCAAATCGTACGGAGTCCGGCAGGGGCTGTGCTTTGTCCGCACGAAAAGGCGGAAGGGCGGCGGCATTACGGTTTCCGTCATCCAGCAGGGTAAGACGCAGCCAGACGGCGCGGGCTCCGCCAAGGGGTGAAACATCGTCAAAGTGCCTGAATTGCTGCCTCATTCTTGGCGACGCCACCTGTGTGATGGTAAGCGACCCGCCTGCGTCGGGCAGAACCTCCATGAACGGCTTGACCCACATGCGTGATTCAAGCTCGTCCAGCGGTACGGAAGCGATACCCGAAGCACCGCCGGATGCCGGAACGGTCAGTAAGACAAAAAGACTTATTATGAATGCACAATGACTGTAAAAACGTAGACTATACCGCATGAACATCCTGAATATGGCGGAAAGGGTGGTATAAAAGTAAAAAAGCCGGACAGGCCGGTGCCGGCAAAAGCCATCGGTCTACCGGAATTGATAGAGTGTTTTGCCGGTCTTGTCACGTTGCGGCACCATCAAGCGCTGTCTGCCCATGTGCCGTTGCCCGCTGTCTATAAAAAAGCCGGACGCGCTGGGCATCCGGCTTAAGGACAGGTCGCGGCAGGTGGTTACTGGCCCTGCAGCTGGCGCAGCATATCCCGTACCGGTGTACCGCCCGGTGTGCGGGCTTCGGGATTCAGGCGCAGCAGCTCTTGCCACGCGGCAAAAGCTTCTTCTTTTCTGTTCAGGTCATGGTACAGAACAATGCCCTTGTTGAACCGCGAAACCTCGTGGGACGGATCAGCAGCGATGGCTTGGTCAAAGGTTTCAACGGCACGGCGGTGCTGGTGGTCTCTGCGGTACATTACTCCCAGATCGGTCAGCACATCAGCATCACCGGGTTTGATCTGCAATGCCTTTTCGTATGCCCGTATGGCGGGGCGTGGCTGGTTTGTGTCAAAATACAGGTGGCCCAGTTTGACCCATGCGGCATGCTCTTCGGGATGTTTCTGAACATATTCCTCAAGGTCGAGTATCTGCCCCGTCTGCTGAGGCGGTACCTGCTGGGCGGGGGCCTGTTGATGTACTGCGGCCTGTTGTGAGTGGGTGAACACGGTTGTCAGCAGGTTGCCTGCGTACAGCCCTGCCAGCAAGGCAACCCCGACGGCGACATACAGGGTGGAGCGTTTCACATAGGCGCCTTTTTCAACAAGCGCCGCAATTTCCCTGAGTTCCTGTTTGCTTAAAGCCATTATAACCTCGTGTGAGTGTGCCTGAACGTGGTTTTAAAAACCGGTGCCACAAAACGGTGTACGAGTTGATACCTGCCTGTGGAATATAAGGCAAGGCGGCACGGGCATCATATAAAGGGGGCGGTGCAGCAGGCAGGCTAAAAACGGATAAAGTGAGAAAAAGTGAAAAAGTGTGTTGACACCCGAAGGCGGAAAGCATAAATACCCCCTTCGTCGCAAGGCGAAAAGCTCTTTGACCAGTCAGCACCGGAAAGCGGTTTTTAAAGTTTAAAAACTTTTTTCAAAAAAGATGTTGACAAGCTTCGGCGAATGGCTCATAAAGCCCTCCGCTTCGACGGTAACCGCTCGACGCGGAAAGACGAAGTTCTTTGACAATTAAATAGCGAGTTGGACAGGAAATAAGTTCAGCTTTATTTTGGCCATAGAATTTTATGGCTTCAGTTTTCTAACTGGAGAGTTTGATTCTGGCTCAGATTGAACGCTGGCGGCGTGCTTAACACATGCAAGTCGTACGCGAAAGTCCCTTCGGGAATGAGTAAAGTGGCGCACGGGTGAGTAACGCGTGGATTATCTACCTGCATCACCGGAATAACGGTTGGAAACGACTGCTAATGCCGGATAGTCTTGAAAGGGTAAAGGGGGCCTCTGCTTGCAAGCTTCCGGGTGCTGATGAGTCCGCGTCTGATTAGCTAGTTG
>NZ_AXWQ01000017.1 GCF_000482745.1 Oleidesulfovibrio alaskensis DSM 16109
CCCTCCACAAGTCCCAGCACGGCAGCCGTAAGCAGATCAGTCATTAAACAACATCCGGTCGGAAGAGGTGAATAAAGAAGAAAACATCATCAGAGCACGCGAATAGCCTATGCCATGACCGGTTGCAAGCAGCATGGTGATGATGTAGAAAGCGGCATTCACCTGACGGGCGCAATGTGTGCCTGCCGCCAGCCTGCTTTTTCGGAGAGTTATCATGACTACCATTATGCCGAACAGCGAACTTGTGCGCAAAGCCGTCGAATACATTTTTCAGTCGGACAAGCAGAATTCTTCTGTGGAAGAACAGGTCGAGCAGGCGGGTATGCGCTTTAACCTGAGCCCGCGGGAATGTGAAATGCTGGAGCATTTCCTGAAGAAAAACATTGCGGGCGACACCCCGCAGGAATAGTGGAGGGGACTCTGTTCCGTTTTCATATAACGCTGTTGCAGAAGCAGCTGTTCAAAGAGCTTGTCTCTCTTTTCGGCCTCTGCCTCGGCTCACTTCTTTTTCTGATTCTTATCGGCAGAATGCTGCAGTTGCGCGAGCTGTTTCTGGGTCTCGACCTGAATGCGCTCGATATGGCGACACTTTTCGTATACCTGAGTCCGCTTTTTCTCACCCTGATAATACCCATTGCCTGCATGCTCAGCGTGTTTCTGGCTTTTCTGCGTATGAGTACCGACAGAGAGCTTGTGGCGCTCAAGGCCGGCGGGCTGAGCCTGTTTCAACTGCTTCCGGCGCCGCTGCTTTTCTGTCTGCTGTGCGGCCTGCTCAACCTGTATATTTCTCTCAGCGGTGTCGCCTGGGGAATGGGCAATTTTCGCCACACCATAATGGAAATAGCCAACACCCGTGCGAAGATAGTTCTCCAGCCGGGCGTGTTCAATCAGACTGTTCCCGGGCTTACGGTGTTTGCCCGCACGGTGGACAACAGTTCGGGCAAACTTGGGCATGTACTGGTTGAAGATAACAGCAGAGACGAAACAAGTATTCTCATTCTGGCCCCCCGGGGACAGCTGCGCTCGGATGAACAGCGGGGCGAACTGGTTTTTATACTCCACAACGGAAAAATATACCGCCAGCAGGAAGACAGCGTAAGCGTGCTCGACTTTAATGACTACACTGTCCGCCTTGACCTCGGCCAGATTTTCAAAGGGGTGAGTCTGGGAAAAGTAAAACCCAAAGAACTTTCATGGAGCGAGCTGCGCAGCATCGGTCCGGACCACCCGGAAGCCCGAAGGGACAGTAATTTTCTGCGCAAAGTTCATGTAGAGCTTCAAAAACGCTGGGTGCTGCCCATGGCATGCCTTGTTCTGGGGCTTTTCGCCATGCCGCTTGCATGCGCTTTTCAGGGACTGGACAAACAATTCGGCATTCTGCTGGCTCTGGGGATGTTTCTGATTTACTACACGATGCTTTCAGTAGGCCTTTCCACCGGAGAATCCGGCACCGTTCCTCCTGCCGTGGGGTTATGGATGCCTAACCTCATATTCCTTGCCGTAGGGCTTTTCTGGCTGGACAGGGCGGAAAGAGAACGCTCGCTCAATATCATGAGTTTTATTCTGCATGCGAACCTGTTCCGCAAAAAGAGGGCACAGTGAGCATCCTTTCCCGCTATCTGCTCAGAACAAACCTGTTTCTGACCATGCTGACACTGACCATCGGCACCGGTATCTATCTGCTTTCCGACCTGTTCGACAGGCTGGATGATTTTCTGGGAGCCGGGCTGGGCCTCAAAGTTATCCTGACGTACTTTGCGGTCAAAATACCGCTGATCATTTCTCAGATCCTGCCCGCCGTATTTCTGCTGTCGGCAGTCATCCAGCTGTGTGTCATGGCGCGGGACAGAGAGCTGGTAGCCCTTCAGGCGGGCGGCATCTCCTTCCTGCGCCTCGCGCGTTTCTTTATAATTTATGCACTCATCTGGTCAGCTGTTCAGCTGGGTTTTTCGCAGGTGCTGGGCATATACGGAGAACGGGAAGCCAGCAGAATCTGGAAGGAACAAGTCCGTAACCGGGAAATAGACGACGTGCAGCTTACCAACCTGTGGTTCACCGAGCATGGTCGCATCATCCATCTGGAAACGCTGCACCCTGCGGCCCAGAAAGGCTCCGGCATAACGGTCTACGAGCTCACGCCCGACGAGCTTTCCGTGCAGCGGGTGATCCGGGGCAAAAGTTTTCGTGCCGACTCTTCCGGCTGGACTCTTGACGGCTGCGACATTCTTATTCCGGGCAGTTACGAGGTGGCCGCCTCCGAATCGATTGTCCTGCCCATTGAACAGGACGTCAAAGCGTTTTCCATTGTCGATCCGAGAGGCGACCCTTCGCGTCTGCCCCTGTGGCAGCTGCAGGACGCCATAGCCCGCCTTACCGAAAGCGGCTCCAATGTTGAAGCCTTACGCACGGCATGGCACATGAAGCTCTCCTATGCATTTTCGCTGGTAACCATGGCTCTGCTGGCACTGGCACTTATAACATGGCGAGACAGCATATACATAAACGTGGGAACATCACTGCTGCTGGTATTTGTCTTTTACACGCTATTCACCGTAGGGGGTTCTCTGGGCGAGAACGGCATAGTCCCCCCATTGTTTGCCGCATGGACAGCCAACGCGTTTTTCAGCCTTTCAGCCATCGCCAGACTGATTTATGTATCCAGAGCCCGCGCCGCCTGACAAAAAGCCCCGCAGACATCGTCTGCGGGGCTTTTTGTGATCACTCAGCGCGTTCGCTTGCCGCTTCCGGCTCATCAGCCGGTTCCGGCGCCCCGTCTGACGGTGTGTCAAAAGCCATATCCGGAAAAGCCAGCCGGTGCAGTTCCTGCCACAATTTATCTTTCCCCATACCCGTCTTGCTGGAAAAGAGCAGGGGCACCTCACCACCCAGAATGGTCCGCCATTCCCGCTGACGCAGCGACCGTTCCTGCTGTTTGCATTTGTCGGCTTTGGTCAGCACTGGCAGCAGCGGCAGCCCGGCCTGCCGTGCAAATGCAGCCAGTTCCACATCAAGCTTCTGAGGTGAAAGACGGCAGTCGAGCAGAATGGCAATGGCACACACGGCAGGCGTTTCCACAAGGTAGCGACGGATGAGCTTTGCCCACTTTTCGCGTTCTGCCTTGCTGCAGCGTGCGTACCCGTAACCGGGCAGGTCGACAACATAATAGCCGTCGGGATCAACCTTGTAAAAATTGATACTTCTGGTCTTGCCCGGCGTGGAGCTGGTTCTTGCCAGCCCTTTACGTCCGGCAAGAGTATTCACAAGCGACGATTTACCGACATTGGAACGGCCCGCAAGAGCTATCTGGGGGGCGTTGAATGATATGAGCTGTTCCAGTGTGTAGATGGTATTTTCAAGTACTAGCTTTGGTTGCATAATATATGGTTCGTTAAAGGTGGTCGGAAAATGGCGGATAACGTGGTGCTTGACAAGATAATGACCTTGGGAAAAAATATTCCGCTTTTCGCAGGGCACCTTCTGTCAATGAATGCTAGCAGAACCGGCTTGCAAAAACAAAGAGGTTTTTTGCCGTGAACCGTTTCAGAATTCTCGTGATGAACGGGCCGAACCTCGGCCATCTGGGTCAGAGACAGCCGGAAATCTATGGCAGCACGGGCATGGACGCTCTTCCCGGTATGTTAAAGCGCCTGATGGGCGAGCAGGCAGAAGCGCTGGAACTGGAATATTTTCACAGTAACAGCGAAGGGGCTCTTATAGACAGGCTCGAACGGGCACGGCAGGACGGAACAGCCGGAGTTGTTCTGAACGCAGGAGCTTATACACACACAAGCCTTGCGCTGGCAGACTGTCTGGCATGGATAAACCTGCCGTGCGTGGAAGTGCACATAAGCAATGTTCTGGCACGGGCAGAGCAGCTGCGTCACCGCAGCCTCATCGGCCGTCATGTCATCGGCGTTGTGGCCGGTTTTGGCATGGCAAGCTATGCCCTGGGCGTGCAGGCGCTTGTAACGCACCTGCAGGACACTCAACAGTAAACTGGCATCACAGGCCTGCGGGCTTTATATCAACTTTTTCGGAGGCATCCCATGTATTCCACTACCGATTTCAGACGCGGCCTGCGTATCGAAATTGACGGCACCCCTTTTGAAATTGTCGACTTCCAGCACTTCAAGCCCGGCAAAGGCGGGGCCATTGTGCGTACCAAAATGCGCAACCTGCTCACCGGCCGCATTATGGACAACAACTTCCGTTCCGGCGAAAAAGTTGGCCGTCCCGACATGGAAAACCGCGACATGCAGTTTCTGTATCGTGAAGACGCCAATCTTGTTTTCATGGACATGACGACCTATGAGCAGATTTACATGCCGGAAGAAACCACGGAAGGTAAAGCAGGATTCCTCAAGGAAGGGCAAACCATCCGCGTACTGCTGTTCAACGGCACGCCGCTGGCCATCGAACTGCCTGCAGCGCTGGTGCTCGAAGTGACCGAAACAGAACCCGGTGCAAAAGGCGACACCGTCTCCAACGTGACCAAGCCGGCAACCCTTGAAACCGGTATCGTCATTCAGGTTCCTATTTTTGTGAACCAGGGAGACAAGGTTAAAGTAAACACGGACACCCGTGAATACATGGGACGGGAATAGCCCCCGGCGTCCTGTCCCGCCGGCGTTATTGCCCGCGGCTATGGACGCAGCATTTTGATTACGGTAAGGGATATGGCTGAAGAGGCTGTATCCCTTCTTTCTTTAACCTTTGATCTCTTTTTTCCGGAGGCCGACCATTTCAAAAGGCAACAGACTGGCGCGTGAAATTTTCGCGCTGTTTCTCGTCTTTTGCGGGGCAGTCCTGCTACTGAGTCTCATCTCATACAGTCAGGCAGACCCAAGCTTCAACCATGCCGTCAGCGGACGTTCCGGCTTTGACAACTGGGCAGGGCTCGCAGGTGCATATCTTTCCGGCCTGCTGGTCGACATTTTCGGCCTGTCCGCCTTTCTCTTTCCTGTCGCGGTATTCGTTTCCGCGGCACGCCATTATCTGAAAGCCGGCGACATTCTATGGTGGCGATGGGTGGGGCTTACCCTGCTGGGTATGTGCATAGCCTCCTTCACGTCGGCCATCCATATCGGCATAGGCGATATCACCGGCGGCGGGCTTATCGGACACGAGCTTTCGCGGCTGGGTCAGCGGTATCTTGGGACAGCCGGCGCTGTTATTCTGTGGATTTTCGCCTTTCTTGTGTCTGTACAGCTTGCCGTGGGATTCACATGGGTTGCACTCTTCGCAGTGCTGACAGAAGCTGCAGGCTCATTTCCCCTTCCTGAAGGCTTAAAAAAGCGCAGTTTCCGTTCTGCACGCAGCAAGGCTCTGCCGCAAGCCGACCTGATTGTCATGGCGCAAAAAGAGCCCGAAGAGCGCCCCCGAGGCGTTGCAATCGCGCGCCCCCGGCGTGCTGCGGCGGCCTTACGAAACTTCTGGCATATATTCTTTCCTGTCGAAAAACAGAGCCGGCCAGAAGCCCGGACGGCTTTTGCGCGGCTCGAATCTGACACGGAAGATGATTCGCCGTCGGAAAGCTCAGCCTCTGCCTCTCCGCTGCCGGCGGAAAACAGCGGGGCAGAAATATCAGCCGACGGCAATTCCGCGCAGTTCTACATCGGCCCTGAAAAAGACGAACCCGCCCCTCTGGCCGAGTTGCAACCGGAAACCGCACCTTCACAAGGCACGGCGGGCCGGACATCCTGCGGTGCAGGGCAGCGGCCCAGACGCAAGGTCAAACTGCCGTCCGCATCCATGCTGGAAACACCTAAAGGTATTGATAAAAAAACGCCCAAGGCAGTACTGGAAAGTAAAGGTCAGACACTTGTCTCTTGCCTTGCGGACTTCGGTATACAGGGAGAACTTGTCCGCATCACCCCCGGCCCCGTGGTCACCATGTTTGAAATCAGACCCGCTGCCGGGGTCAAAGTAAGCCGTATAGCCAATCTGAGCGACGATCTGGCTCTGGCACTCAAGGCCATTGCTGTCCGTATACAGGCCCCGATCCCCGGCAAAGACACCGTCGGTGTGGAAATTCCCAACGAGGATCGCGAAACAGTAAGCCTTAAAGAACTGCTGGGGTCAGAGCCTTTCGGCAAAGCGGAATCCTATCTGACCATGGCCATCGGCAAGGACATTTCCGGCATTCCCACTGTGGCAGACCTTGCCAAAATGCCCCATCTTCTGGTGGCCGGTGCCACTGGTGCCGGTAAAAGTGTATGCATCAACTCCATACTTATGAGCTTTCTGTTCAAAGCGCGACCGGAAGAAGTACAGCTGCTGCTGGTGGACCCCAAGCGCATCGAGCTGGCGGTTTATGCAGACCTGCCGCATCTTGTCCATCCTGTGGTCACCGACATGGCGCACGCTAAAAATGCTCTGGACTGGGCTGTGCATGAAATGGACAAACGATACGAAGCCATGGCCCGGCTGGGAGTTCGCAACGTCACCGGATACAATCAGAAAATCGAAAGCTTCGGCGATGCCGTACCTGCTGAATTCTGCGACCTTGAAAAGCTTCCTTATCTGGTCATCATCATTGACGAGCTTGCAGACCTGATGCTCACCGCGGCCAAGGAGGTCGAAACAAGCATCGTCAGGCTGGCACAGCTTGCCCGTGCAGCCGGAATCCACATGATTCTGGCCACGCAGCGTCCCAGCGTGGACGTTGTAACAGGGCTTATCAAAGCGAACTTCCCCTGCCGCATATCTTTTCAGGTCACCTCCAAACACGATTCGCGGACCATTCTCGATACCGTGGGAGCAGAACATCTGCTGGGACGGGGCGACATGCTGTTTAAACCGGGAGGAGGGCGTCTGCAGCGCATGCACGGTGCCTTTGTCTCCGACGAGGATGTGGCAGCCGTGGTTGAATACTGGAAAGAGCGTCAGGCCCCCAGCTACAGGGTAGACTTTTCGGAATGGGGCAGTCCGTCTGCCGACGATTCCGGCATAAACGGGGGCGCCGGGGACAGTCTGGGCGACGACCCGGTGTACGCCGAGGCAGTGCAGTTTGTCATGAGTCAGGGCAAGGCCTCGATATCTCTCATCCAGCGGCGGTTCCGGATTGGCTTCAACAGAGCCGCCCGCTATGTGGAGCAGATGGAGCAGGACGGTATCATAGGCCCGGCTGATGGCAGCAAGCCCAGAACAGTCCTCGGAGCCAGAGAGAATTAATTACCGGAGAATTCCATGCACAAACAACATATTTTAGCAATTGTCTTTTTTATCGCAGCGCTGGCTCTCACCGGTCAGGCCGCAGCAGCCCCTGACGCGGTAGCAGCGCTGGAAAAAAAAGTACGCAGCTATACTTCTTTTAAAGCAGATTTTGTACAAACACTCACCCACAGACAAAGCGGCACCACAGAAACAAGGCAGGGAAGCATCATCTTCCGCAAGCCGGATTCGCTGCGCTGGGAAACCGTACATCCTTCGCGCGAACTTATTGTTGTTACAGACTCGGCGGTGTGGAATTACATTCCCGACGAAGAGGTCGCCTACAAATATCCTCTTGATATTCTGAAAGATTCTGACACCATCATGCGCTTTATCACAGGCAGAACGAATCTTGATTCAGACTTTGAAATAGAAGTCGAAGAAGAGCAGGGCAGTACCAGAATCCATCTGTATCCTTATCATCCGCAGCAGACTCTCACGGAGGCTGTTCTCTGGGTGGACACACAAAGCGGTGAGTTGAAAAAAGTGGCCGTCACAGACTTTTACGGCAATGAAAACATGCTTGAATTTTCGGACATGCAGTTTGACATCGAGTCTGGAACAGACAGTTTCCGTTTTTCGCCGCCCGCCGGAACAGATATTGAAGACAGGACCTCGGACAAGGTGATGGAAAAAAAACTTTTTCAGTAAAAAATGCTGACAGGTTATTCAGTAAAAAGGCCCTCTGGTGGACAGCGTCCACCAGAGGGCCTTTTTATGCACAGCTTGGTTGCTGGCCACGCTGCAAGAGATATAAGAGGAATGAGCCAGAAGGCTACAGGCAGCCTCCCGACTGACAAGACAATCCACGCCAATGTCTTACAAATCCACAGAAGCCTTCAGCGCCGCAATTTCACTGTCAGTCAATTCCCGTACTTCACCCGTACGCAGTTCTCCCAGCGACAGCGGTCCCTGCCTGACTCTGTGCAAAGAAAGCACTGTCAGACCGGCATCCCTGCACATCCTGCGAATCTGCCGGTTGATACCCTGAAAAAGAGTCATCTCCAACAGCAGCCAGTCATGATGCCGGCTCAGCACCTCTACCTCTACGGGGGCAAGCTTTTCCCCCTCGGCAAGCGTCATCCCTTTTCGCATAGCCTGCAGATCGTTGTCCTGCACCACGCCTCTGACCTTTACCAGATATGTCTTGGGCAGATGCCAGGAAGGGTGAGTAAGTCTGTGGGTCAGCACGCCGTCATCTGTCAGCAAAAGCAGGCCCTCTGAAAAAAAATCCAGTCTTCCTACAGGAAAAAGTCTTTTTTTACGATGTAATGGGGGCAGAATATCAATGACAGTCCTGCGCCCTTCAGGATCACTGACGGTAGTGACCACTTCCACAGGCTTGTGCATCATCAAATAGGTATGGCTACGGGAGGAAGAAGACTTCAAGAAAATCTTTTTACCACGAACGCAGAGCTCATCCCTGTCCGGAACAACTTTCACGCCGGGGGTATCCACCACAACCCCGTTAACCGTTACAACCCCCTGAGCCACAAGTTCATCGGCTGCACGACGCGAACAGACTCCGGCATCGGCCAGTGCCTTGTTAATCCGCACAGACTGTTCCGCCTCATGTCCGGCAGGAGCATTGCGTTGTGCCAGTGCACCGGAACGGGCCGTACGCGGGGCGGAAAGGCCGCTGCGTGCAGGCTTTTGTCGTGCCCGCGCTTTATTTACGAGATCATTTTTTTTAGTCATATATTCTTCAAGTTAAACTTTAAGGCACAATTATATGCCCGCCCAGAACCGACCGGAAGCCGTCAGGGACGGATAACTTTTGTAGCCAATTGCAGACTTGTCACAACATCCAGCATGTTGGTCGTCTGTCCGGCCGCTTTGCGTTCCAGCAGACCGAAAAAGTCAAGGCACGTTCCGCAGACCAGAATGTCCACCCCGGCAGACTCAAGCTTCTGCAGTTCAGGAAGTGCTTCGTGGCCGTCCGAAGCGAGCTTTACGCCGCCGTTAAGCAAAACAACCCGCCACAAGGTACTGCCCAGCTCGGGCAGCGTTGCCAGAAAGTTTTTCATCAGCCTTGTTCCGAGTGTATCATCTCCGCTCCCCAGCACTTCAGTGGTAATCAGAACAACCGTTTTTTCATCCAGAGCACGCAGTTCTTCAGACGAAAGCACTTCGCACTGTTCGCAACCGCTCTGAGCCCCGACAGAAGGTTCAAGTACAGCTTGAAGTTTCCATGCCCCCTGCGGAGTTTCCGTTGCCGTCACCGCATACCCGCGGGTACCCAGAAAACGCGTTACATTCTCTTTTGCCGCAGCGTTATCCACAATGACAGCCATCTGTGCGGGAGACCGGGTATCAATACAATCCTTGCACTTCAGCACAGGCTGGGGGCAGGGAAGGTTCTGGCAGTTCAGTTCAATTTCTGGCATTATGCGACTCCTGTTTTGGACGGGTACAAGAATAAGTCCGGCGCACAACGTCCGGCAGAGCCTGATATTGACGGCATTAACCGCAAAAAGCAACGGCCGCACGCCGTAACGGATATCGATGTCTACAGCACAGCGAGAGCAGCACACAAAAAAATCGGAAGGGCGCATACTCTTCCGCCGGATACTCGGTTACTTCAGTTCCTACAAGCTTCATATAACCATTGCCACGCTGGGCATGCTTTCAGTGGCTGCGTGCACCGGTGCTGCCGCGTATCTGGTCAAACCGGCGCTGGACGACATATTCATCAGCAAAAACGAAACCATGCTGCTGCTTGTGCCCTTCGCCTATATTGTCATCATAACCATCAAGGGCCTGGGGCGCTATGTTCAGAACTATTTCATGCGCTACTGCGGGCTCATGGTGCTTGAACGCCTGCGTAACGAACTGTACCGGAAAATAATCTGCCTTCCGACCCGCTTTTACGAAGAAAATCAGGTCGGCATGCTGATGTCCAGAATAATAAACGATGTCATGCTGATACGGGCAAGCCTGCCGTCTGTCGTCATGATTGTACGACAGGTGATCACCATGTGCTGCCTCATCGGTGTGGTGTTCTATCAGGACTGGTTTCTTGCCATATGGGCTGTGCTGGTACTGCCGCTTGCGGCCTTTCCGTTCATCTACTTCGGCCGTAAACTGCGTAAGCTGAGCCGGCGCAACCAGAACAAACTTTCCGACATCTCTATCTTTCTGCAGGAAATTTTCAGCGGCATCCGGGTAGTCAAAGCCTTTGCCACCGAAGACAAGGAAGCTGCGCGCTTCAAGCAGGAAAACAACCGCCTTGTCAAAATAGCCATCAAAGAAACCGTCTTTAGCGAACTGTCTTCGCCTGTGATGGAACTGATAGGTGCGGTGGGGATAGGACTTGTCATCTGGTACGGCGGCAAACAAGTGATAGACGGCGTTTCCACACCGGGAACGTTTTTCTCGTTCGTTGCCGGACTGGTCATGTTATACGACCCTGTAAAAAGCCTGAACTCGGCAAACATGGACATCCAGCGGGCTCTGGCCGGTGCTGAAAGGGTATTTGAAATCCTTGATTCCAAAGATATTGTTGTAGAAAAAGACGGCACCGTACCTTTTTCCGGCAGCTTTGAAGAAATTCGGTTTGAAAACCTGACGTTTCACTACGCAGGCTGTCCCGCCCCCGTGCTGGACAACATAAACCTGACCGTCAGACAAGGAGAACGGGTTGCCATTGTTGGCCCCAGCGGGGCCGGAAAAACGACCTTTGTCAACCTGATACCGCGTTTTTATGAACAGACAGAGGGCCGGATTCTGCTGAACGGAACAGATATCAGAGAATACACCCTGGCCACACTGCGTCGTAACGTGGCCATGGTGTCGCAGGATTCTTTCCTTTTTAATATTCCTGTAATGGAAAACATTGCCTACGGCATGGAAAGCACCTCGGAAGAAGCAGTTTACGAAGCAGCCCGTGCGGCATACGCACACGATTTCATCCTGCAGCTTAAAGACGGGTACCAGACCGTCATCGGCGAAAGAGGCGTAAAGCTTTCCGGCGGGCAGAAACAGCGGCTTACCATCGCACGGGCGATTCTTAAGGACGCTCCGCTGCTGATTCTGGATGAAGCAACCAGCGCACTTGATTCCGAGTCGGAACGCATTGTCCAGAAAGCACTGGAAAATCTGATGGCACACCGGACGAGCATAGTCATTGCGCATCGTCTTTCCACCATTCTCGGAGCAGACAGAATTCTGGTGATGGAGAAGGGCAGGATGGTGTCGCAGGGACGTCACGAAGACCTGCTGGGATCGTGCCCGCTGTACACACGTCTGTACAATATGCAGTTTCAGACAGAGCACACAACCGAAGACAACGGTTGTGCACTGCCGCAGGCATAAAAAGGCGCAGTATGAAAATAAGTCCTTCTCTGGTCTGTCCGCCCTTGTATACGCTATACAAGTTATGGTGTTCCACACTCCGGTATTCCGAAACCGGCCGGGAAGCAGTGGACGCGCTGTGGAATCAGCGGACTCCCATGGTCTTTGCTCTGTGGCATGACGAGCTGTTTCCGCTCATGCACATCAAACGCCAGCTGGACATTGTAACGGTTGTCAGCCAGAGCAGAGACGGCGAGTATCTGGCCGGAGTACTGCGCAGACTGGGGCTGCGCACCGCGCGGGGCTCAAGCTCGCGCGGAGGAGTTAAAGCTCTGCTTCAGGCATCACGCATGATGCGCAATGAAGGCATCTGCGGCTGCGTGACCGTAGACGGCCCGCGCGGACCACGCCATGTGGTGAAAGAAGGGGCGCTGTTTCTTGCGGCCAGAACGCCCGCGCAGGTGGTTCCTGTGCGCATATTCATGCAACGGCGCAAGGTATTTGAAAAAGCGTGGGACCAGTTTCAGCTGCCTGTACCGTTCAGCAGCGTCCATATTGTCTTTGGTGAGCCGTATGCACCGCAGGCAACGGCTACAGACCAGAACATGCTGGCAAGTGCAGCGGCGCAACTGCAGACAAAACTCAACTCCCTGAAGAACCCGTACCATGTTTGATTTCGCCTCAGAAAGTGCACTCTTTATCGGTAGCAGAATAGGCTTTTCCACGGTTCGCAGATGCGGAAGGGGGCTTGGAACGCTGCTGTGGCACATTCTTCCGGACAGACGAAAGCTGGCCGTAGAATCTATACAAAAACGTCTGGGAGCCGGCAGACGGCAAGCAGAGGCAATCGCCAGAGAAAGCTTTAAAAGCAATTGTCAGTCGTTTGCCGAAATCCTGCTCAACCCCCGCCTGAAAGATTCTCTGCCCCCGCTGACCGACATTGACGATGCAGAGCAGCTGGCGCGCGTTCTGGCGCTGCCGCGCCCCATAGTGGGCATTACCGCCCATCTGGGCGCATGGGAAATGCTGACCGGCTGCCTGTCCCAACACGCACACTGCGGCAAAGAGCAGCTTGTGGTCACGCGCAGGCAAAAAAACATGTTTTTTCAAAAGGCTATTGTCGCTCTCCGCAGCGCAAACAATCTGCGTATAGTAGATCATAGAAATGCTGCGAGGCCCGTGCTCAAGGCGCTGAAAAACAACGCCATTGCCTGCTTTCTGGCAGACCACAACTGCAGCGAAGCCGAGGCATTGTTCCTGCCCTTTCTCGGCAAAACCGCAGCAGTCAACAGAGGCCCTGCCATTCTTGCTGTAAGAGCAAAAGCCCTTGTGCTACCAGCATTTATGATAAGAGCTCCAAACGGCAGATTCCGTTTTCATCACTTGCCGCCACTGGACACCACGGAGCTTGAGGGTACAGCCGACGAGCGCGTCGAGGCCGTAACGCGTTACTATAACAGTGCCATAGAGTCGATGGTCAAAAAATACCCAGAACAGTGGTTCTGGATGCACAAACGCTGGAAAACCCAGCCATCCGGGTCCCGCCGAGTCCAGACGGAGAAGAATCAGGGGACAGAATAAATGAATGCCGTAAAGGGATCTGCGGAGCTCTGCAGTCCCCGGCATCCATACCTCAAACAATCTGAAATTCCGGCGACGGAGCTGCCATTCCACAATTATAACAGGGTCCTGCGATGCGGAACGCTTATGATTACAGCATGTCCCGCTTGAAAGACTCCCGTTGAGCGATACAATAAAAGTCCTGCAACTACGCCTTGATCCCCAAAGCCTGACATCAAACTCCGGCATGTTCTGACACAGAACCATGCCATACAACTGAAAAAAGCCACTGGACCCCATCTTTTAAAACACAAAAGAGATGGGGTCGTTTAATTGTCTCCTCGAAAAGTGAATGCAGGGCAGTTGTGTAAATTGCCCGGCTACGCTGCCCCACAGCATGCCCCCAAAAAGCGGATAACAGCTGGTAACTCTTTCAAAATAATCACATTAAGCCTGCAGTCCGCAAACAGCAGCCGAAGCAGAGTCCCGACCGTAATAGCGCGGCTACAAGGCTTTATTTCAGGAAAAAATTAAAGAAATTGCCGGCAGAGAAACCTTCCAGATTTTTAGGGCAAATTACTCAAGAACGCCATCCCTCCCGTAACTCAGCAGTCTCGTATCCATACGGTGGCTCAGAAGCTTGCAACCGCGACGGGGGCAAATCAACAGGAGCAACAGGGGGGCATGGCAGGGCAGACCCGGAAGCAGATCCGCGATGGACAGACCTCGAAGGGTACGGACACATGGATTGTGAGCCGTATCCGGCCATTGCAGGCGCCCAAAACACGCAGACGCAAGATTATACACAATGACAAAAAAAAGGCCTTAGAAAGACATTTAAGCAGCCTTTTTCAAACACGACCAAATCCTTCAAGTGGGCACTTTAAATACATCACTTACCGATTGTTTCACAAAAAGTATTAAAAACATATTTGCTCTAAATAATTCAACATCTCATTACTTAAAGTTAACATAATTTACATTATGAGACATTAGTAAAGGTAAAGTTCAAGTCATTATCCCGCTTTTCTGTCAGCCTCCGCCGGCGTTTTTCCCTGCCCATCTTCAGACCTCAGACTCTTAAAATCTCTTCGCCAGCCAGCCCAAACCAAGGCACCTGCCTACGGGTTCCCCCAAAACCGGAAGACGCCGGAAGACGACAAATCCGGCAGCCAGCTAAGCCCCCCCCCTATGAGCGCCGTCCGGCTCCGGCGGCATGAGCAATCGGGCTACCTCCGCTTGTCAGGGCTCTCGGCCACTATCTTGAAGAATTCACACGGATCCCGCACAATGCGCTTCCTGCAGTTCCCTGATGTCAGCGATCTTCTTTTGCCATATGCCTCACTCAGTCTTCACTATCTATCTGTTTCTTCACTCTAATATTCCAAACCACAGTTATTGGGCCTGCCTGCGGTACTTGGTGGTATATGGATGCCATGGCCTGCACTTGCCAAGACAAACGCTGCCAGAGCACGCGGTCTGCGCATGATTCGGCTTAATACTCCAAACTGCCGTTTCCGAGCCCACCATGTACAAAAAAAGCCCGCGACAATTACTGCCGCGGGCTGGAAAGGCCTTCTCTGCATCTGCAGGTTGCCAAATGTGCCGGTTTCTATTCCGGTTCTTTTTCTGTCTGAGCTGTGGCCGGAATTTCTCTTCCGCCCCCTTTCAACTGCTCAAGAAATTTGTCACGGCATTCATAGCTGCAAAAGCGGTGAACAGTTTCGCCGTCGCGGACACTTATGCCCCCGTCACTTTCAACATATGCCCCACAAACCGGATCTTTCACCATTTCTCCGGCTGCGTACATACGTTCTTTTTCCTTGTCACCATCCTGCGATTTACGCTTCTGGTCATTGGTCAGCATGCGGAAAAGCAGGTAGCCGGCGACAGCGATAATCAACCACTTGAGCATGAACGATCCCTCTCCTTGTGCAGTTTATTGCCAGATACAGTCTCTTTCTACGCGGAACTGCAGCTGAGCAAGACGGCTGCGGATAGCTCCGGCAGAAAACAGGCTGTTTTGCCTGTCTGCCGAGACCGATGTAACATCTTCCGGTTCCTCATAAACCTCAAGAAGCGGAACCAGAACAAACGCTCTCTGCCACATACGCGGATGGGGAAGCGTCACCAGAGAAGAAGAGCTTTCCACATCTGCAAACAGCAGCAGATCAATATCTATCACCCGCGGACCAAATCTGTCAGCCGGGTCCGCCACATCACGCACCCGGCCCAAAGCCGTCTCGCAGTCCAGCAAAGACTGCATAAGTGCTGCCGGAGTCCATCCGGAACAACGGCACCTCAGCACCTGATTGGCAAACCACGGCTGATTCTTTTTTTCCTGCGGCTCTGTGCGGTAAACAGAAGACCTTTTTTCCACCGTAAGGCCGGACAGGGCTGCAATGGCAGCCACTGCCCTTTCCAGATTTGCATCTGTATCGCCTTGATTGGAGCCAAGGCAGATATAAACGGTTACAGGCTGGCGATTCGGGATACGGCCTCCTCAAGTCGCTCGTCATTGACTGTAAGAGAAATACGGAAATACCCTTCGCCTGCCGCACCAAAACCGTTGCCGGGTGTCATCACCACGCCGGTCTCCTGCAACACGCGGGTCACAAAGTCCGAAGAGGTATAGCCTTCGGGCACTCTGGCCCAAACATAAAGTGAGGCTTCGGGCACACGGCAGGTAATGCCGATTTTATTCAATGCGGCAATAACGGTATCGCGACGCTTGCGGTAAATGTCACGGATTTCTGCGAGAAAAGCGTCACCGTCGCGCAAGGCCACGATGGCGGCCTCCTGAACGGCCTGAAAAGCGCCCGAGTCCATGTTTTCCTTGACTTTGCCCAGACCGGCCACCAGAGAGGCATTACCCACTGCCATGGCGACGCGCCAGCCCGTCATGTTGTAGGGCTTGGAAAGCGAGTTGAACTCTATGGCCACATCCATGGCACCGGGAATTTCCATAATGGAAAGAGGCCGGTTGTTCTCGTTGTAATACATCTCGGTGTAAGCGGCATCGTGCACCACAATAACATTATGCTTTCTGGCAATGCCGATCAGCTTTTCAAAAAAGCTGCGCGGTGCCATAGCTGCAGTGGGGTTATTGGGATAGTTCACAAAAATGCAGCGGGCTTTTTCCCATGTGGCTTCATCAACGGCATCGAGATCGGGCAGGAAATCATTTTCTTCCAACAGCGGAAGTTCCTGCACCACCCCACCCATAAAGCGGGAAGCAATGGCGTACACGGGGTAGCAAGGCGGGCACACCAGTACCAGATCACCCGGATTGACAAAGGCTGTGGGAAAATGCGCAATGCCTTCCTTGGAACCGATAAGCGTCAGCACTTCGGTTTTCGGGTCAAGTTCCACCGCATACCGCCGCTTGTACCAGTTGGCCACTTCCTGACGGAAAGCCAGCATACCGGTATACGAGGGGTACTGATGATTTGCCGGTTTTTCAGCCGCCTTCTTCAGGGCTTCGATGACGAAGTCCGGTGTGGGCATATCGGGATCGCCTATGCCAAGGCTGATGATATCCACGCCCCGGGCGGCAACTTCCGCTTTAACCTTGTCTATCTGTGCGAAAAGATAGGGAGGAAGCGTCGCAAGCCGGTCAGCGAGTGTAAACTGGGTCATTCGTGTTGTCTCCTTGGGATTTTCATCCCCGCCGGTATCTCAAGGCTCTGCCATAAGCCCTGTTTTCTGTTCATGCCGTAACTGTCCGGGCGTTCCGGCTGAGTCTGACAAAGTAACTGTTGTCGTAACCGGAGTCAATTTTTAGCTCTTGTTCCGAATTACAGCCCTGTGTAGTATCCTGAAAACATACCCTGATCAATAGACCCAGATATAGAATACCATGCTGAAAAACTCTCAGAAAAATGAAGCTGCCGCCCCGCCCCACCCCATTGTTGACAGCTTTCTGCAGCATCTGCTTATTTCACGCGGACTTTCTGAAAACACGCTGTCGTCATACGGCACGGACCTTCAGAGTTTTCTCGATTTTCTGCACCAGAAAAAAAGCCGGCTTGAAGATGTGACGGACCAGAGCCTGCTTTTATATATCATGCACCTGCGGCGCAGAGGGCTATCAAGCAAGTCGCTTGCCCGCCAGCTTGCCGCGCTTCGCGGACTGTTCCGCTACGGCACAGAACAGAATCTGCTGAGTGAAAATCCTTGCAGATTTCTTGAAAATCCGAAAATTCCCAAGTCATTGCCCGAGTACCTCTCGCAGCAGGAAATTGCCGAAGTCCTCGCACAGCCCGACCTTAAAGAAAAGCTGGGCTTCCGCGACAGAACCATGCTGGAGCTTCTGTACGCTGCGGGGCTGCGGGTATCAGAACTTATCACTCTCAAGCCCCTCGATTTCGATCCGCTTACAGGGCTTGTCCGTGTTTTCGGAAAAGGGGCCAAAGAGCGCACGGTGCCGGTCCATGCAACCGCGGCCCGTTTTCTTGGCGCATACCTGCGCGACTGGCGCCCGGCTTTCAAACCCGTGGAAGATATTCTTTTCCTCAACCGCTCCGGCAAGGGGCTGACCAGACAGGCAGTCTGGAAGATTGTCAGGCGGCATGTGGCAGATGCAGGCATACACAGGCAGATATCACCGCACACTTTCCGGCACTCATTTGCCACCCATCTGCTGGAAGGCGGCGCCGATCTGCGTACGGTCCAGCTGCTGCTGGGCCATGCCGATATCGCCGCCACCGAAATTTATACCCACGTAGAAACAGAACGCCTGCGCAGGATACACAAACAGTTCCATCCGCGCTCCAAAATCAAAATCTAGCGACGGTCAGAAACGTATGACGACTTCACCCCCTCTTATAGCCGCCCCCGTGGTTGTGACCGCCCATGCCAATGCCGATTTTGACGCGCTGGCTTCCATTATCGCCGCAGGCAGACTATACCCCGGTGCCACACTGCTTTTCCCCGGCAGCCAGGAACGCACCCTGAGACACTTCTTCATCAAAAGCGCCACCTATCTTTTCAACTTCCGGCAGGCAAAGGACATTGATGTAACCAGCGTTGAAAAGCTGGTCATAGTCGACACCCGCCAGCACTCAAGGGTGCCTCATGTTCATGCTATACTTGAACGTCCGGAAGTTGAAGTACACCTTTATGACCACCACCCCGACACGGACGAGGACATACAGGGAAGCCTTGTGACGGTCCGCCAGTGGGGAGCCACAGCCACCATCCTGACCACCGAAATACAACAGGCCGGACTCGCGCTTACTCCGGATGAAGCCACCATCATCGGGCTGGGTATTTTTGAGGATACCGGCTCCTTCACCTTTGCCTCAACCACCGAACATGACTTTGCCGCCGCAGGCTGGCTGAAAACGCAGGGAATGGACCTGAACACCATTTCTGAACTGCTTACCCGTGATCTGACCAGCGAACAGATATCCGCCCTTAATGAACTGCTTGAAACAGCGCACACGCACGACATCAACGGTGTTCCCGTTGTGATAGCCGAAGCCAGCATGGATGAATACATGGGCGACTTTGCCCTGCTGGCCCACAAGCTGATGGATATGGAAAACATCAGCGTGCTCTTTGCTTTGGGACGCATGGAAGACAGGGTACAGATAGTGGCCCGCGCACGCTCTTCAGACGTTGATGTGGGAGCCATATGCTCCGGTTTCGGCGGTGGCGGACACACATACGCAGCTTCAGCATCCGTCAAATTCAAAACACTTTCTCAAGTAAAGGATGAACTTTTTACGCTTCTCTATTCCGCGGTCAACAAACAGCTGACTGTCGCCTCCATCATGTCTGCGCCGGTCATTGCCGAACCGGAAACGGCAACCATTGCCAAAGCGGCGGAAACCATGCAGCGCTTCGGCCTGAAGGCCGTGCCGGTGGTGATGCCGGGTACCGCACGCTGTACGGGCTACATAGAATACCAGACCGCCACCCGCGCAGTCGCTCACGGGCTGGGCGCAGCCCCCGTGACCGACTACATGAACCGCCATGTGCATACTGCATCGCCCGAAGACGACCTGCACACCATGATGGAAATAATAGTAGGTCAGCGTCAGCGTCTGGTGCCCGTGGTGGACGAAAACGGCAACGCCATCGGAGTGATCACCCGGACGGATCTCATCAATACAATAATTGAAGAGCCCGCCCGGATTCCAGAAACGCTTCAGCCCGACAGAAAGCGTGACCGGAACATCCGTTCGCTGATACGTGAACGGCTGCCCCGCATGCACTGCGGCTGGCTGGAAGCCGCAGGAAAGCTGGGGGATGTTTCAGGGGTCGCGGTATACGCTGTTGGCGGCTTTATACGCGACCTGCTGCTGGGCAGGCCCAATCTGGACCTTGATCTGGTTGTTGAAGGAGACGGGATAACATTTGCCCGCAGACTGGCAAAACAACTGAACGGACGCATACGCGAGCACCAGAAGTTCAAAACCGCAGTTGTAATCTTTGATGACGAAAACGGTGTAGAAAGCCGGATAGATGTGGCTACGGCCAGACTGGAATATTATGAATACCCTGCGGCCCTGCCCACTGTAGAGCTATCTTCCATCAAGATGGATCTCTTCCGGCGGGATTTCACCATTAACGCTCTGGCAGTTCAGCTCAATGAAAGCAGTTTCGGCAGACTGGTGGACTTTTTCGGCTCGCAGCAGGATATCAAAGACAAGCGTATCCGGGTACTCCATTCGCTGAGCTTCGTGGAAGACCCCACCAGGATTCTTAGAGCCATCCGCTTTGAAAAACGATACAATTTTGCTATAGGCCCGCAGACTTCACGGCTCATCAAAAACGCTCTCGGTCTCGGACTCATGGAAAAGTTGTCCGGTTCACGCCTGTTCCACGAACTGCGCCTTATCACTGAAGAGGCCTCCCCGCTTGCCTGCTTTAAAAGGATGGAAGAGTTCGACCTGTTGCGCAGTGTGCATCCGGTGCTGGCACTGAGCTATGGCAAAGAACAAATTATCGCCGACGTGGAAAAGGTGCTCGGCTGGCACAGGCTGCTGTATCAGGACCCTGCGGCGGAAGCATGGACTGTGCATCTGCTTGCCTTGTGCCACAATGCCAAATATGCCGACGTGCGCGATCTGCTTAAAAGACTGTATCTGCCGCGTAAGCAGAGCCGTGATTTTATGCTGCTGCGTGAAAACACCCGTGAAGCGGCGGCCCTGCTTTCCACATGGCTGAAAAAAGACCGTTCCATGAGCGGACTTTACAACATCCTGCATTCTTTGCCGCCCGAAGGCCTTCTTTACATCATGGCAAGAACACGTGTGGATGAAATCCGCAAATTCGTCTCGCATTACCTTACCAAGCTGCGGGATATCCGGACAGACATCAGCGGCGAAGACCTGCAGGCCATGGGCGGGCACCCCGGCCCTTGCTTCGGCAAGGTGCTGAACCATGTGCTGGCAGCCAAACTGGACGGAGCAGCCCACAGCCGTAAAGAACAGCTGGAGCTGGCCCACAGCATGCTGCGCCGCTATAATTACGGCCGCGACGAACAGCAATAGCAGCGCGGCACCGGGCACTAATCACTGCAAGGATTTGATTGCGTTCAACGTATTGACTGTGTAGGTAGTTTCAACACCGGTATCATACGGCACAGGCGGCGTTTGCCGCGCTTGCCGCCCGTTTCAGGCGCTTATCATGCAGACGGCCTTGCGGGAAATCAGACGGAGAAAATATGAAAACACTATGGGCACCATGGCGCCTTGAGTACATCCTCGGCCCCAAACCGGACACCTGCGTTTTCTGTCTTCCCGAACACACGCAGGAAGATGAGGAAAGGCTTATTCTGTATCGGGGCAAGTTCAACTTTGTCATCATGAATAAATTTCCGTATAATAATGGTCACCTCATGGTAACCCCTTATCGCCATGTGATGAATCTGGCGGAACTTTCAGTGGATGAGGCGCATGAGAACATGGATCTGATTCAGGCATGCGTCCGCATCCTCAATGAGCGTTTTTCTCCGCAGGGCATCAACGTGGGGCTGAATCTGGGAGAAGCTGCCGGGGCCGGAATCCGTGAGCATCTGCATTTCCATCTTGTGCCCCGCTGGAACGGAGACTCTTCGTTCATGGCGGTGATGGACGAAACGCGCGTCATACCCGAGCATCTTAATGCCACCTATGCCGCACTGAAACCGTATTTTGAAAGGCTGCCCGCGGGCGAACAACTTTAGGAGGAGATATATGCGTTTCATTAAAGTATTAGGACTGGTGCTGCTGTTTTTTGTATCCATGCTGTTCTTTGTTCAGAACACGCAGGTGCTTTCACAGCCCATCACGCTCCGGTTCGATCTTTTCATGGGGGCCTGGCAAACCATTCCCCTGCCCTTCTATTTCCTGCTGCTGCTCGGCTTTCTGGCCGGTTCGCTTGCAACGCTGGTGTATTTCATCGCCGAGCGTATCCGTCTGGGTGCGGCCCTGCGCCGTGCACGCAAGCAGATAGGCCGTCTGGAAAAAGAAGTTAACTCGCTGCGCACCCTTCCGCTTGAAGAGTCCGCTCAGCTGCCTGCCGCCGAAGAAATGCCTGCACAGCCCGCAGCAGAAAAAACGTCCGCCAACGCTTAACCACAGCGGAGAATGATGTGTCATTTCTGTCACGCTTCAAACTGCCCCGCATAAAGCTTCCGGATTTTCTGTCTTCCCCCGGCGACAGAAACATCCTGACGCCGCCTCAGGGAGAAGACCCCGGAGAGCGTGACAGACGCGCGGCCATCAGTGCGCTCAGCCGGGCAGTCCGCAACGACCCCGATTCCGTTGAGATTTATCTCGCCCTGGGCAACCTTTACCGTGCCCAGGGCGACATAGAGCGCGCAGTCCAGTTGCGCAGCACGCTGATTGCGCGCCCCAGCCTTGAAGACCGCCTGAAGGCCAGAGTGTACTTTGAGCTGGGACACGACTACAAACGCGGCGGATTCATCGACCGGGCGCTGCAGGCTTTTGAGCAGGCCAGAAGGTTGAGCGGTGAATCTGACGAAATAACCCGTGATACGGCAAGGCTCCACGCGGAAAGCGGAAACTTTCTGCAGGCGGCCACACTGTTCGGCAGGCTGGGAATGCGTATCCCGCAGGCACACTATCTGGTGCGTCACGCGCAGGAGGTCATGCAGTCTCATGGCGAAGCCGAAGCCCGAAAATTTTTGTCTAAAGCCCTGAAAGCCAATCAGAGCAGCATTGAAGCCCGTCAGGAATTGATAGGCCTGGCCGCGCGCAATGAGGACTGGCGGGCAACACGCAAGCGGCTGGATGAGGCTCTGAAAACTGTTCCTGCCGACCTGCGCTTTCTTCTGCTGGAAAATCTGCTGCAGCTTTCGCCTTCCGGCAGCAGCACCGCCACGCGGACCGAAGATTTCCGCGTTCAGCTGTGCAAAGCAGTACTGCCCGTGCTTGAGGCACAGTCGCCGGATCTTTTGCTGCAATATTACGGCGCGCTGTACCTGCTGCGCTGCAACGATACAGAAACGGCCAATGCGTGGCTGGCCAAAACCATGGTGCTCAGCCCGGACTTTTGGGCGGCCCGCCTTGCGCTGCTTGATATTGCCATGAAAGAGCAGCAGCTTTCGCCTGTCTTCAAAAGCCAGCTTGAATTTTTCATTGAGCAGGCACACCATGTGAAAAAGTTTGTGTGCCGTGCGTGCGGCCTGCACCGCAAAACCACATTCTACCGGTGCCCGCGCTGCCGCAGCTGGCACTCCATTGCGTTCAGGACCTCGCTGCAGGACTGATTTCCCGCATGCGCAAAGCATTGTTCATCAACAATATATTTTAAATTAAATAAAATACATACGATTGTTCATCTGAATAAATGACTAGCCATTCTCCAAAGCTGACCCCGATGTTCGAACAATACATGAACATCAAGGCCGAGTATCCTGACGCCCTGCTCTTTTACCGTATGGGCGACTTTTACGAGCTGTTCTTTGAGGACGCGGAAGTCGCTGCCCGCGAGCTGCAGATAGCCCTGACATGCCGCAACCCCAATGCCGAAAACAAAGTGCCCATGTGCGGTGTGCCCCATCACTCCGCACGCAGCTACATCAGCCAGCTGGTGGATAAAGGCTACAAAGTCGCCATCTGCGAACAGATGGAAGACCCGCGAGAAGCCAAGGGGCTGGTGAAGCGGGGAGTCATAAGAGTTTTGACCTCCGGCACTGCGCTGGAGGACGAAAACCTTTCCCCCAAGGCTCACACCTATCTCGGGGCATTGTGCTGGGACAAGTCGGAAGGAGCCGGCGGATTTGCATGGGTGGACTTTTCCACAGGCGAGTGGTCCGGACTGCAAAGCCGGAAAGAACAGGAACTCTGGCAATGGGTTCAGAAAATGGCGCCCCGCGAATTGCTGCTGGCCGACACGCTGACACCGCCTGCATCGCTGGAACTGACCGAAACCCAGTTCAGCAAAGTGCCGGAACGCGCTTATTTTGATTACAAACGCTCGGCGGAAAAGATCATGTCTGCCCAGCAGGTTGCCGAACTCGGCGCACTGGGGCTGGAAAACCGCAAAGAACTCGTCCGGGCCTGCGGGGCGCTGCTCACATATCTTTCCCAGACACAGAAGCAGGACCTTAACCACCTTTGCCAGTTCAAGCCGCTGAACCTGAACCGACATCTGCTGCTTGACGAAATAACCGAGAGGAATCTCGAGCTTTTCAGACGGCTGGACGGTCGCAAGGGCAAAGGCACCCTGTGGCATGTTCTGGACCATACGGTCACCCCCATGGGCGGAAGACTGCTGCAGGAACGCCTGAAACACCCGTGGCGCGAACAGGCCCCCATTGACGAAACGCAGGAAGCCGTTTCGCACTTTTTTGCCCACAACACACTGCGCAGACAGCTCAGAGAAGCACTTGATACGGTTTATGACATCGAGCGGCTGAGCACCCGGATTTTTCTGAACCGGGCAACCCCAAGGGATTACGTGGCGCTGCGGCAGAGCCTGAAAGCACTGCCGGCAGTAAGAGAACTGCTGGAGGCCCCGCAGACAGGAGACGGCAGATACGCCACTCCGGAAGAACAGCTGGGGGCCGCCCTGCCGCCCTTTCTGCACAGAATGCTCAAAAGCTGGGATGACCTTGCCGACTACCACGATCTTCTGGAAAAAGCGCTGGTAGACAACCCGCCCCACGTCATCACGGAAGGCGGACTGTTCCGTCAGGGATTCCACCCTGCTCTGGACGAGCTGATGGATCTCTCCGAACACGGAGCCTCGAAATTGCATGACCTGCTTGCAGAGGTACAGCAGACCACAGGCATCAGCAAAATAAAACTCGGCAATAACAGAGTGTTCGGTTATTATTTTGAAGTACCGAAGTCTGTTTCGGAAGAACTGCCCGACACCTTTGTTCGCCGTCAGACGCTGGCCAACGCCGAACGGTATACATCAGAGCGCCTCAAGGAGCTGGAAGAAAAGCTGTTTTCAGCAGCCGACAAGCGCAAGACCATGGAACTGAAGCTGTTTCAGCAACTGCGCGAGCATGTGGCCCAAGCCCGACCGAGAGTGCTTTTCATGGCGGATCTGCTGGCCACCCTTGACCACTGGCAGGGACTGGCGGAAGCCGCCCGGCACTGGAACTGGGTGCGCCCGGTTCTGCATGACGGGCAGGATATTGTCATCCGCGAAGGACGCCATCCTGTGGTGGAAGCCGTACAGGGACCTGCGGGATTCATCCCCAACGATCTGCGCATAGATGACCAGCGCCGCCTGCTGCTGATTACCGGCCCCAACATGGCCGGCAAGTCCACAGTCCTGAGACAGGCTGCGATTATCTGCATTCTTGCCCAGATAGGTTCTTTTGTTCCTGCACGGGAGGCGCGCATAGGGCTGTGCGACCGTATTTTTTCGCGTGTGGGGGCTTCGGACAATCTGGCGCAGGGGCAGTCCACATTCATGGTTGAAATGATGGAGACAGCCCGTATTCTGCGGCAGGCCACCAGGCGCAGTCTGGTCATACTTGATGAAATCGGCCGCGGCACATCAACCTTTGACGGACTGGCTCTGGCGTGGGCTGTAGTTGAAGAACTTATGAAAAAACAGCAGGCCGGCATACGCACGCTGTTTGCCACCCATTACCACGAGCTGACGTCGCTGGAGGGAACCATTCCCGGCGTGCACAACATGAACATCGCCATAAAGGAATGGGGAGGCGAGATTGTCTTTCTGCGCCGGCTGGTGCCCGGTCCTTCCGACCGCAGCTATGGTGTAGAGGTGGCAAAGCTGGCCGGAGTACCGCAAAACGTGGTGCAACGTGCCCGACAGATTCTGGAGTTACTGGAGCAGAAAAGCAAAGCTGACGGAACCAGACGCCCGGCATCATACCACGAAGCCCAGCCGCTGCTGCCGGGTATGCCCGAACCGCCATCAACAGCAAGTGCAGAACCACCTCAGACCGTCACGCCGCCTGAGCCTCCCGTGCTTACCGCCCTGCGTGACCTTGACACGGACAACCTGACACCACTGGAAGCCCTTACCGTCCTGACGGAATGGAAAACTTTATGGGGAGCCGGAAAAAATGAATGCTGAACGCAGAACCACACACGCACGGACTTTGTGCAGAAGGCTGCTCTGCCTTTGCGCCCTGCTGACCCTTGCCTTTTCGGCCACCGGTTGCGGCAAAAAAGGGCCGCCGCTGCCTATGGACAAGCCCGGCACATTCACATGGGTTACCGCACAGGCTGTTCCCGCAGGGGACGGTTGCATAGGTTTTTCCGGCTCACTGCAGGGTGACATGCTGCAGCTTGATTCCGTGGTTATAGAACTGGAAGCTGTTGCGGAAGATGCAAACTGCCCCAGTTGTCCTTTCAAGCCCACCATGCGCCGGACATACTCTGCCGGTATGCTGGGCCTGCAGGGCGAATCCACAGAGTTCATGCAGACTATCTGCGTTGACGATGACGCGGCAAGCTACCGCTGGAGATTTGTGGCCAGAAGCACCCACCGCAACGCCCCGTACGGGCTGAGCACCATCAAGATGATGACTTTGCGCTAGCCGCAGATCAAAAGGAGTTTCCATGCATCATTTCACATACCGCGACAATGAACTCTTTGTGGAAAATGTAGCTGTTCAGGAACTTGTGGCCACATACGGAACTCCTTTGTACATATACTCCAAAGCGACTTTTCAGCGCCATTTCACAGCGTTTGATTCAGCATTCGGTGCGCTGCCCCACCTCACCTGCTATTCGGTGAAAGCATGCTCCAACATGCACATTCTGCGCTTTCTCGGCAAAATGGGCGCAGGCATGGACATTGTATCGGGCGGGGAGCTTTTCAGAGCGTTGCGGGCAGGTATTCAGCCAGCCAAAATCGTTTACAGCGGAGTAGGAAAAACACGCACTGAAATTCTGCAGGCACTGGAAGCTGGCATCCTGATGTTCAATGTGGAATCCATGGGAGAGCTGGAAAAAATAAGCGAAGTGGCCAACCAGACGGGTCACACAGCCAACGTAGCTCTGCGCATCAACCCCGATGTGGACCCGCATACCCACCCGTACATATCCACCGGACTGAAAGAAAACAAATTCGGTCTGGACATGGAACAGTCCTATGCGGCTTATATGCGTGCCATGGAACTGCCCGCCATCACACCCATGGGTATTGATTGCCATATAGGTTCACAGCTGACCAGTCTGTCACCATTCAGAGAAGCTGTCGAAAAGATACTTCTTTTCCGGGAAAAGCTGTGCTCTGCAGGACTGTGCATTGACTACATAGATCTGGGCGGAGGACTGGGAATACCGTATGACACCGAAGAACCGCCTCATCCGCAGGAATTCGGCAAGCTGCTTACTGATATGCTTTCGGGACTTGGCATCACATTGATACTGGAACCCGGAAGGGTCATTGCAGGCAACGCGGGCATTCTGGTCACCAAAGTCCAGTACACCAAAAAAACCGCTACCAAAGAATTTGTCATTGTCGATGCCGCCATGAACGATCTTATCAGACCTTCTCTGTACCAGTCACACCATCATATTGCCGAAGTCAGCCCCAGAGGCAGGGCAAAACACACGGTGGATGTTGTGGGCCCCATCTGTGAATCGGGCGATTTTCTGGCACGCGACAGGCTCATGCCTGCGGTGGAACCGCGCGAACTGCTGGCGGTGTTCTCCGCCGGAGCATACGGGTTCACCATGAGCTCGCAGTATAACTCGCGGCCTCGTGCCGCTGAAGTTCTGGTGCGGGGTGATACTGCTCACCTCATCAGGCGCAGAGAGACCTATGAGGACCTCATTGCGCCTGAAGAAACACGTTCTTAAAAGCGGAGGCACTATGAAAGGCCAGCGTAACATCGGCATGGTGGCGCATGACGAACGCAAAGAAGACCTGCTGGACTGGGTGCAGCACAACCTGCAGGCTCTTATTCCGCACAGGATATTTGCCACCGGCACCACTGGCGGGCTGTTGCGTCAGCGCTTCGGCGACCTGACCATAACCCCCATGAAAAGCGGCCCGCTGGGCGGAGACCAGCAACTGGGTTCCATGATTGCCGAAGGCAGGCTGGATATGCTTTTCTTTCTCATCGACCCCATGGCACCTCATCCTCATGATGTTGACATCAAAGCACTGCTGCGACTGGCAGTGCTGTATAACATCCCTGCAGCCTACAATCGCTCCACAGCGGACTTCCTTATTACCAGCCCGTTTATGACCGGAGAGTATATTCCTGAAATAAAAGATTATACTCCGTACGTGAAGCGTCTTGGCGCTAAATAGCAATCTGCACACGTTAACAAAAATTAACTTTATGCGCTCTGACCGTTGACATCTTTGGAGCGTGCGTTTACAAAAGTGAACACCAAACAGCAAAGCAACAAGGACACCATGGAGAAGCTGTCTTTTGATACATTCTTCCGGCGCGTGAAAGAATCGACCGAAATAAACACCCAACAAGCGCTGGCCAGGGCGCTGGGGGTTAACAGGTCCGCCGTTTCACAGGCCAAACAGCGTGAAAAAGTGCCTGAGAAGTGGGTACTGAAAATCGCACGCATGTTTGCGCTGTCCCCTGACTGGCTGGAATCAGGCTCTGGCAGCCATGCGCTCCGCACTGCCGCTTCCGACATGGCGGACGGAATTTTCATTCCCGTACCTAAAGTGGAGGCAAAACTATCTGCGGGGGGCGGCTCGCTTGAAGTGGGCGCCACTGCGACCGGAGAGCATCTGTTCCACAGTACATGGTTGCGCCGTAAAGGAAATCCCGCAGACATGGTACTGATGGATGTGGTGGGAGACAGTATGGAACCGGAAATATTTGCAGGTGATACTGTGCTTGTTGATCAGGGAAACCAGACATTGCGCAACGGAGCCATTTTCGCCATGGGCGTGGATGACTCGGTACTTGTGAAGCGCGTACAAAGTGCCCCCGAAGGTCTGGTACTGCTCAGCGAAAACCCGTCATATTCTCCGGTGCTTCTTCAGGGCGATGAAATTGAAACTGTCAGGGTGATTGGCAAAGTCATCTGGATAAGCAGAGAGTACCGCTGACAGGACAATATATATACGGGCGGCCCGCCGCCCTTTATTTTACAAAAACATGTTCACTTTTTGCAACAAGGAGACCGCCATGCAAAAACGATTCTGCACTTGCGGAACAGCAGTCTGGGTTTGCTACCTTTTCAACTCATGGAGCAGCGTGTTCTTCAATTGCGAAGATGAAGACTCTTCTGCCCTGCTTGCCCGTTGTCCCTGCTGCGGCAACAAGCTGGATATCAATCAGCTCAAATAGCTGCGGCTGTGGTGTTAATAAAAGTTAACACGCACTGCTCCGCAGCAATGGCTGACTGCGCATGCTGTCCATTCCCCGAACATAAAAGCCCGCCGGTGTGGTGTCGGCGGGCTTTTATGCACATGGCAAAAGAACGAAAGAGTCAGATGGCAGGCACGTTGCGCGCGATGTCTTCTGCCAGCAACGCCAGCAGGCGGCTGTGAGCCTGCACATATCCGCTGTAATTATTCTGTTGCGCAGAAAGCCTGTTCACAAAGTAGTGCCACTCCCCGGTATCCGCACCACCGCTGTCCAGCCGCCACATGGCTTCCATTGTCACATCACCGTCTGTCGAAGCATCCAAACGCAAAATGACAATCTTCACCCGGTCTTCACCGGCCGCATAGCTTTCTGTGACAACAGCACGGTTCGTATCACCGGCAAGTTTTCTGGCCAACATGCGCGAGATGGAATCACGCAGCGGCTCAGCCCAGTAATCAAACTCTGCAAGATAGATCCGGCCTGCATCTCCGCGTACAACGATATTCGGACGATCCAAATACGGCGGAATTTCGACCTTTTCCAGCCACAGCACTGCGCGGGCTTCCTGCGGCACCGCGGCCGGCAGCACGTCATCAGCAGAAAGCAGATAAAATCTCGTGGGGGCGCTTTTTCCCGCACAACCTGTCAGCAAACCTGCAGCAAACAGCAGACATAACAAAGCCCGCAAAACTCCGGAACAGACACTCATACGCATGCTACCTCCTGTACTCACCTTTGCCCCGGATCAGGGCTTCCGGATGCCGCTCAAGATAATCAGCCCACACCCGCAACGAACGGGCTGCGCCTGTAAGCTCTCTCAACGCTTCCCGCATATCACGCACGATGGCAGCATCAGGGGCTGTAAGCGCCTCCACACCTTCCATCGCTTTTTCCGAACGCCGGGCAGCGGCCTCCAGTGCATCCAGCGAAGCGCGCATGGCAACCGCCGTTTCCTCGGTCTGTGACTTCAGAGTATCCGCCAGTGAACCGTATCTGCCGAGCACATCTTGCGACTTCTTACCAAGCGGCTCCACAGCCGCATGCGTGTCCCGCATCAGTCTTTCTGCAGCCGACACAGCCAGACGGGCCTCCTGCGCAAGGGCAAGAAGCTCCGCGGGCAAGGCCTGTGTTTCAGGTCTGCTGACCAACCTGTCCACAGCCTGCAGCGTGTTCGCAAACCGTCCTGCAAGCTCTTTGACGGGAATCTGCTCAAGCGTTCTGGCAACCTCTTCCATGGCTGATGATATAGTGGGAATTTCAGGCAGCCGCGCCCTTTCATGCAGGACAGGTCTGGTATCGGGATAAAAATCCAGCGTGATGACAAGCTGACCGGTCACAAAGCTTTGCAGGTCAAGGCGCGCCCGCAGCCCGTTGCCAATCAGCCGGTCTAACACTCCCTGCTCTCCAACGCCCAGCATCTGTTCAAGAGAAGCTTCGCCCGACGTGACTGCACTGGAAGAAACCACCATCTGCCTGGTATCAAAATCCACAACCACCGGTATGGTAAACTCCAGAGCTTCCGGATCGGTATAAATGGAAATACTGGAAACTGATCCCACTTTCACTCCGCGGAACATCACGGGAGAACCTATGGTCAGCCCTTTAACGCTTCCCTTGAAAAACATGACACACTGCACGGTTTCGGTAAAAAAACGCCCCGAACCGAACAATGCCACAGAAGCCACTGCAACAATCAATGCGCCGGAGACAAACACTCCCACCACAAAAGAATTTTTAAACCTGCTCACCGTACCTCCTGCACATGTCCCTGACCGCGGGTCAGGAACCTGATCAATGCCGGATCATCAGAAGTATTTAATAATGTTTTGGGATTTCCGGAAGCAGTCATTGTACGCCTGCTCACATCCAGAAAAATGGAATTAGTGCCAATGGCAAAAATACTGGGCAATTCGTGTGTCACAAGGACAACAGTGGCATCCAATGATTCGCGGATTTCCAGTATCAGTTCATCCAGCAGGTACGCGCTGACCGGATCCAGACCGGCTGAAGGCTCGTCAAAAAAGAGGATTTCAGGGTCAAGAGCCATGGCTCTGGCCAATCCGGCCCGCTTGCGCATTCCGCCGCTGATTTCAGAAGGGTAAAAGTCAGCAAATCCTGCTAATCCCACCAGTGCAAGCTTGAATTCAGCAAGCTCGCGGATTTCCTTTTTATTCAAGGAAGTATACTGTTCCAGCGGCAAAGCAACGTTTTCAGCCAGAGAAAGCGAGCTCCACAATGCGCCGCTCTGGTACAGCATGCCGGTTTTGCGCAGCATGTCGCGCCGTGCGCCGGCATCAGCCTGCCACAGGCTTTGCCCCTCATACAGCACCTGTCCTTCATCAGGGCTTTTCAACCCCACAAGAACCTTAAGAAGAGTACTCTTGCCGCAACCGCTGCCCCCCATAATGACAAAAATATCCCCCCGCCTGATGCTGAAGGACACATCCCGCATCAGAACAAAATCACCATAGGCCACTTTAAGCCCGCGTACACCAAGGTGTTCTGAATCTGTGCTCATAGATTATATCCCGAGAATATTACACAGAAACGTTATAACAGCAGTAGCTACAACGATACTGACTATGCTTGACACAACAGCAGACGTTGTCGCCTTACCCACAGCAGAAGCACTCCTTCCACAGTGTATCCCCATATAGCAACTGCACACGGCAACAACAAAACCAAAAACCACACTATGTGCAATACCTACCCCGAAGTGGGTTAAAGAAACCGTCTGCCACGTCATATTGAAATACTGGTGCAGATTGATGTCCAGCATCAGCCAGCCCACGGCCGCCCCCCCCACGATACCCATAAGATTGGCATACACGCACAGCAACGGCATCATGAGTACCAGAGCCAGCATCCGTGGCAGAACAAGAAAATCCAGCGGAGAAATTCCGAATGTGGAAAAGGCGTCGATCTCCTCGTTGACCTGCATGGTTCCCAGCTCGGCCGCAAATGCAGCCCCGACGCGTCCGGACACAATAATAGCGGTCATCACTGCACCCATGACACGCAGCATGGCAATCCCCACAAGGCTCGCCACATAAATCTCCGCACCGAACATCTTAAGCTGCACCGCGCCCACAAAGGCAAAAATCAACCCGGCCAGCATGCTGATAAGCGAGACAATCGGCAGCGACTGCGCACCGCAAAACCGGAGTAATGCAAAAGTATCAGACCAGCGGAACACTGCTCTTCCGATGCACATCCGTAAAACGGAAAGAGTTACATCACCGATGAACTCCATGACCGAAATCGTACCGGCAAACGCGGCATGCAACGCTTCGCCCATTCTGGCCGATAACGGCGATTTTCTGCTGACGGCTGCGCCTTCTCTTTCAGGAACCTGCGCCGCCAGTGAGAGCAACCGCAGCACACCGTCGGGCAACCCGGATGTGTCATACGCAATACCGCGGCCTTCAAGCGTTTCCAGCACAGAACGGCAAAATGTGAGAAAGCGGCTGTCCCATGCCGTCAGTCCGGCACATGAAAACGAAACAGCCCCTCCGCGGCAATCACTTTCCAGCCGGAGCGCGAGCTTTCCGACAGAAGGGACAGTGTCGTGCAGCGTCCATCTGCCCTGAAAAACAATCACACAGCGTCCCGCGCCGTCATGCTGCAGATCAACTCTGGCCATAAGGAAACATTCTCCACGCAATGGTTCTTCAGCAAAACTACTCAATACCAACTACGCCAAAAGAAAAGACATGGCTATATGTGAACAAAAAAAGAGGGGCCGAAGCCCCTCCTGACATGTCACACGGCACCCTTTAGCTGATGATGCGGCACGACTGAACTATGGTTGCAGAATTCATGGAAGCATTACCGGGAGTTACCAGGGTATTCCCTGCTCTGACAGCCTGCGGCGGGCTCGCCGCTCAAGGCTGCGCAAAAGAAATCTGGTTTTCAAAGAACGGAGCGTGCAGAGAGCCTTGATGCGCCGCCGCAGTGTGTGAAAGCTGTTTTCCTTGTCGGCTGCTTTCCGCTTCAGTCCTTTAGCTTTCCAGATATCCAGCTGAGCCTCTATCTCCTGCATATCCTTGCTGATAAAAGCATCTACCAGCGGCAGAAAGGCCGTCTGCTCCTTAAGCTGCGGAGCAAGAAAATCCGAGCGGAACCATGCAGGCTCAAGGCCTTCAAACAGGGTCAGACAATGACTCACACACCGCTCCCGCCAGACAGCATCCTCGCCTGTCATCCGCGGAGCCAGCTTTTTTATATCTCTGAACAGATTTTCATTAAGATACTTCACAAGCGGCTTTACCGCACCGGCATCAAGCAGGATGCGTTTGACCTCTATGAAATGGGCTATCTGATGATCCACTTCAAGGGGTAACGCCATGGATGTCCGTTTGTGATCCTGACGGAAATAGTACATGAAATGGCCGCACTGAGAAAATCTGTTCACAGAAGTCAGAGCCTGATACATACTGCATACATCCTGACCGAGCTTGAATGCAGGATGGGTAAGGCCTATACGGCGCAGGAAACTTGTTCTGAAAATCCAGCGCCAGAGAACCTTGCTCTTCCAGTATGCAGGGTCGTCAAACGTAATGCCGGAAGCCTCCGGAAGATAAAAATACCTGCGGGTATTAAACGTTTTTTCGGAAAAAACCACCGCGTTGCCGCACACCATGTCCACATCGTCACGATAGGCAACGGCAAGCATTTTCTGCGCAGCATCTCTGTCCAGAAAGTCATCGGCATCAAGCCACAGCAGATAGTCGCCGCGTGCAAGCTGCTGACCGACTTCACGCGTGACTCCGGCGCCCCTGTTTTCCTGATCAAAAACCTTTACCCGGCTGTCCGCCTCGGCATATATGCCTGCAACATCAAGAGTCCTGTCAGCGGAACCGTCATTGACGACAATGACTTCAATATCGCTTTCTGTCTGCCACAGACACGACTCCAGCGCCACCGGCAACCAGCGTTCCATATTATAAGCCGGAATCACTATCGACAATTTAGGGGCCATACCTTCTCCGTAACGCTGAAAACATAACGCGTGTACAAAAAAAGCGCTGCAGCTTTCCGCCGCAACGCTTTTCCGCTCAATGGTGCCGAGGGCGGGACTCGAACCCGCACGGACGTAATCCACTACCCCCTCAAGATAGCGTGTCTACCAGTTCCACCACCTCGGCAAATATCTACTGATCGGAAGCAGCAGGCTTTTCAGCAGGTTCTTCGATAGTTACCGGAGCCTGCTTGGGTTTTTCAACCTGCACGTCGATTATGCTCGACTCTGCACGGTGGCTGGCACCGCTGATGTAGTTATAGCTCAGAGACGTGACAATAAAAAGGGCGGCAACAACGGCAGTCAGCTTTGCCAGCATGCCGCCGGCACCCGCCCCGCCGAACATGGAAGAACTGCCGCCACCGAAAATGACGCCCATTCCTTCCTTGCCGGACTGAAGCAATACAAGCACCGTCAACACGATACAAGCGACGATGTGGAGAGTGAGAATCACAGTTTGCACGGTTCTTGTTCCTCCTCGGAGCTATATGCGATTCCGCACCGGCGGAAATCAGGCAAGAATTATCCGGCTGAAGCTTTCAGCCTGTAAAGAAGCGCCACCTACCAAGACTCCGTCCACATTGTCAAGAGAAATGATAGCGGCCGCATTGTCGGGCTTTACGCTGCCACCGTACAGAATACGCATGGAATCAGCCGCTGCGGGCAACAATTCGCGCAGCATACCGCGCACCACAGCGTGGGTTGCGGCAATTTCGGCGGTACCGGCAACTTTGCCTGTACCTATGGCCCAGACAGGCTCATAAGCTATAGCCAGCCGTTCAGGAGCAATACCGGCCGGCACACCGGACAGCCCCTCGGAAAGCTGTCCGCGAAGCACCTTTTCCAGCTGCCCGCCTTCACGTTCTTCCAGCGTTTCGCCGATGCACAGCACCACATTCAGGCCTTTTTCCAGACAAAATGCGGTCTTCTGCCCCACAAAGGCACTGCTTTCACCCAGAACGCTCCGGCGCTCCGAATGTCCGGTCAACGCCCACGCGGCACCTGTAGACGCGATCATCCCCGGCGATATTTCGCCGGTATACGCTCCTTCATCTGCGGGATAGACGTTTTGAGCTCCGCAATAAAAACCGGCAACACCGGAAAAAGCCTGAGCAACCTGTGCAAGCCCCACAAAAGGCGGAAAAACAAGTACCTCACGGTCATCCGGCACTGTCCCCACAGCTTTTACAAGTTCTCCGGCGGTAAGCGCAGCTTCCTGCGGGGTCTTATACATTTTCCAGTTTGCAGCCATCAGTTTTTTCATAGTCTGATCTCCTAAAGTTCCGGACTTTGTTTTTCCGCGTTGTGCGGCGGAACCTGCCGCGTGTAAACCAGAGCATCTTCGCCGGTATCCTGATAATACCCTTTACGCACTCCCGCCGGTTCAAACCCCAGCCGCTCATAAAGCCGAATGGCAGACAGATTACTCCGCCGCACTTCCAGGATTGCTTTTTCTATGCCCATCCTTGCAGCCACTTGCAACATCATTGACAGCAGCTTACAAGCATAGCCGTTGCGGCGGTGGGCCGGGTGAGTCGCTATGTTCAGAATTTCCAGCTCACCCGCGGCATGATAGATAGCAATATATGCCACCAGCGTCTCCGACAGCCTCAGGCCGAACACGGCAAACACATTCTGCGTAAAAGCCAGCTCAAACTGCTCTTTTGTCCACGGCGTGGCAAAGCACATTTTTTCCAGAGCTACAATTTCGGCACTGTCTTCAGCCGAAAGACGATAAAAAACACAACCGGCAGCCATAAATCCCTGCGTGATACAACATGCGAAAAACAGAAAAAAAAACCGGCAATTCACCAGACGCCGGCACCATGCACCTTGTAGAAGTAGTGGACGCTCTGGGACGCCCTCTGCTGGTTATGCCAGCAGAATCGGTCCATCGGCAAGGGCTTAACCATAAAATCATCCTTGTGCTGCTTTACGACCTGCAAGGCAGACTGTACCTGCAAAAGCGCGCCGCCTCCAAGACGGTCTACCCCGGCAGATGGGATCTTTCCGCCACAGGACATGTGCAGGCCGGCGAAGCCGCCATGGACGCAGCCGTACGTGAACTGCGCGAAGAGCTGGGCGTTGAGCCGGTCAGCATCAAGGAGCTCTGCAGAGTCGCAGCCTGCGCCGAAACCGGCCATGCGTTCACCACCCTGTTCACAACAGGACGCATTTCAGCCGTCCCTTCTCCCAACCCGGCAGAAGTTGCCGAGGGAATGTTCATCAGTGCGGATGATCTCGATGCCACTGTCAACCACTTCGGCGAAATGCTCACTCCGGCTGTTCACTGGGCGTACACCAACGGTTTTCTGTTCCGACGGTCTGCATAAACACCACTACACCGCCAGCAGGCCGGCAGCGGCCCCGTGCAGCACCCCGTTGGTAGCCAGAATGCCCAGCGGATCAAACGCATATGCACTCCGGCCGTCAAAAGCAGTGACACGCCCGCCCGCTTCCTCCACCAGAAGCCAGCCGGCAGCGGTGTCCCACGGTTTCAGTCCGCGCTCATAAAAAATATCGTAATGGCCGGCAGCCAGATAGGCAAGATCAAGCGCAGCGGCACCATAACGGCGCACACCTCTGCATTGTTCAAGGCTGTTTTTCAGCCATGCCAGCACATCCCCGCTTTCTTCCGCCACCGAATAAGGAAAACCGGTGGCCACCAGCGCATCAGCCAGAGAACCGGTGGTTGTAACCCCCAGCCGCACAGGAGCGGCATCTGAACCGCCGCACTGCCGCCAGGCCCCTGCGCCCCGCACGGCCCAGAAGCATTCGCCCATCACAGGGTTATTCACGATGCCCGCCACAACCTTTCCGTCGTGCCACAGCCCCAGTGACGTGGCTACAAAAGGCAGCCCGTGGGCAAAATTTGTCGTCCCGTCCACCGGATCCAGAATCCATGTCCATTTGCCCAGAGAAGCGTCGGGAGAAGTCTCTTCACCCAGAAAAACGGCATCGGGAAGAATGCGTTTCAGCGCATTGCGCAGAAACTCTTCCACAGCGAGGTCAGTGGCTGTCACCAGATCGATCCTGCCTTTGAACCTGATCGTGCGGGGCTTATGCCAGTGTTCCAGTATAATGCCGCCCGCCTCACGCACCGCATTTTTTGCCGCTGCACATAATTCTTCTGTCTGCTGCATCTGCGCCCCGTAAAAAAAGCGGCCTTTCAGCCGCTTCATCTTGTTATAATTCAAGGCTAGTTAACATAAACTCTGCTGTAAAATTTCTTATCATCCAGAGTTCTGCCCGTGCCCCGCACAACCGTGGTAAGAGGCTCGGAATCTATGGTGACCTTCAGTCCCGTCTCTGCCGTGATCAGGCGGTCAAGCCCCTTGAGCAGGGCACCGCCTCCCGCCAGAAGAATACCGTGTGTCACAATGTCGCCTGCAAGCTCAGGCGGAGTTTTTTCAAGAGCCTTGCGGACGGCCATGACTATAGCTTTCACGGGGTCCTGCAGTGCCTCACGGATTTCAGAGTCAGTCACCTCCACCGCTTTAGGAGTGCCGGTAACCATATCTTTACCGGATACACTCATGGAAAGCGGTTCGGGCAGTTCAAAGGCCGAGCCCACGGTCATCTTTATCCGTTCGGACATATTCTCGCCGATAAGCAGCTGGAAACGTTCCTGCATAAACCGCTGCACAGCCTGGTTCATGGCATCGCCGGCGACGCGCACTGATTCTGCATACGCTATGGCGGAAAGTGAAATAACCGCCACTTCAGTGGTGCCGCCGCCGATATCAACAACCATGCTGCCAAACGGCTCGTTAATGGGCATATCAGCGCCTATGGCCGCCGCCATGGGTTCTTCTATCAGCTTGACATCGCGTGCGCCTGCCTGCTGGGCAGATTCGATAACCGCACGCTTTTCCACCTGCGTTATCCCCGTGGGCACGCAGATGACAATTCTGGGCTTGGCCATGCTCATCCCGGAAATAACCTTGCGGACGAAATACGCTATCATCTGCTTGGTCACTTCGAAATCAGCGATGACTCCGTCCTTCATGGGACGGATGGCCCTGATACGCTGCGGAGTTCTGCCAAGGAACTCCTTGGCCTCCTTACCCACAGCCAGCACGGTGTTGCGCTGCTGGTCTATGGCAACCACAGAAGGCTCGTTAAGAACTATGCCCTCGGTTCTGGTATACAGCAGCGTGTTGGCCGTACCCAGATCCATGGCCAGGTCCTTGCCCAGGAACCCGAAAAGTTTTCCAAACATTATATATCCCCGGAGGTGGTGGTATCAGAAGGTTCGCGTGCTCCGGAACCGGCCGCACGCTGCTGACCGAGCTCGTTTTCCAGATCGTGCAGCTGGCTTCTCAGATACAGATTTTCAAGAAACAATGCCAGATGCCCGGCGGCCATTTGAGAAAAAATCCTGACTTCGTCTGAAACTTTTCTAGGCGTTTCGTGCGCCAGACACAGTACGCCCCGCGTTCTTTTATGAACATGCATAGGCAGACAGATAACACTGTGAAACTGAGGTGTCACAGCATCTTTGCCAAACAGCGGCGCCACCTGAGACCCGGATGCGTTGCTGTCCGTTATCACAGGCGTGCCGTTTTTAAATACCCAGCCGATAAGACCGGCACCCAGCGGCAGCTCGCTTGCTGCATGGGCATTCTCAAAAGGTCTGGTCTGCCCTTCCACAAAATATGTTCCCGCTTTTTCGTCAAGAACACAGAAATACGCGTGGCTGAAGCGGGCTGTTTCCGCAACTATGGACAGAAACTGCGCGAGAAAAGGCTTCCAGCGGGTCACACGCTTGCGCAGCTCGTAAAGAAGCTGCAGGGCGTTGTAATAAGATGAAACACTCGCTTTTTCTTCAATGGCGCAGGAGCTGTCCTTCATGTCGACAATCAGTTCTCCGAACAGCTGAAGAATTTTCTGATCCTTGTCGGAAAAAGAGTACTGCCGCTTGCTGTCAAGACAGATCGCTCCCATGCCCTTACCCAGCGGATACCCCATGAACGCCTTGATCTTGGATTCCTCGTTCTGCATGTAATAGCCAAGGAAACACTGCCGCTGATCAAAATTGTTCACCAGCATGGGCTGCTGGTTCCGCAGTATCCAGCCCACAAGCCCCTGCCCGGGCATGATGGTGCAGGCGGGGTTTATCTTGTCACCCAGGCTGAATCTGGCAGCGACGGAATATGCTTCTCCGCTTCCTTCCGGAAGAAAAAGCACGGAGGAGTACGCATCAAAAACGCTGCTGATGATGCCGAGAATATGCTGATAGCAGGAATTAGTGCTCATAGAATTAGTGACCGATACATGCCGCCGGACAGTCGGGCCGGAATAAATCCGGCGCGAACCGGACGTTGAGACAGTCGGGACAAAACTACCTTTACAAGACATCAGGACGGCTTTCAATGCCGGTCTGCAAACTTACGCGCTTAAAGAGACGTTCAGCAGTGTGAAAACTTCACGGAACCGGCACTATCATTCAAAAAACAATTTTTTGTAGAATATTTTTAGAAAAAAAACTAACATAAAAGATAGCCGGACATGACTGACGGCACACGTGCGGCTTTAGTATTTCATCACATTTATACCGCCACCTTTGCACATATGCTTACACGCTGGGAAGATTCATTCAGGGAGTGCGGCCTCCCGTGGAAGGACGATGTCTCGTTTGACGAGCCGCTTTCCGTCACGTCCCTTGACCAGCTGCGAGACTTCCTTGACGTAGTTCACATACGCCATTGCCTTCTGCGTCCCTTTTTTGAGCAACAGGATTACCCGCTCATCGATTCCAGAGAGCTGCTGCCCTCGTTTGAAGGCGATCTCATTGAATATAAAAATCTGCCGGGGTTCTGCATGGTGGCTTTCGGCAGACCCATGAACTACTTTCAGGAAATTTTCCAGTACGACAAACTGCACAGCCTGCTGGATGTGACCGGCAAAGCCGAAGGACAGGCATGCCCGCTGGAAAACAACATCATTGTGCAGAACACGACAACTCTGCAGAACAGACTGCCCAAATCCCTGCACGATGAGTTTCGCTCACGCTTCGGCAAGACTGATGTTTCACAGCTGGAGTACTACCCCGCACTCATGCCGCTGCTGCTTGAAATGGACCGGGGGCAGGTCATGGCGCAGGACAGTTTCGGCTTTTATCATCTTGCCGGCGTCTATGCCTCATTCCCTTCCGACCTGGATTCGGAAATCAAGCGGTTCGGCCTGCACATCGGCAAATTTGCCGTAGGTGACAACGAGCTGTACGAACGCAACCGCCTTTTCGTCTACCAGTTTTTAATGGAACTGTACGGCTTTCCCATTGTGTCCGAACGACGCACCTCAAGCGCGCTTTTTGCGCGCCGTCTGCACAAGCTTGGTGAACACTTCATGGTACGGGTGCTGGGACAGACCGACAGAACCATCACAACCATCAAAAACGGTTCGAACCTGCGGCATTACCCCACTGTGGACAAAATAGCACTGGTTCCCGTGGAACCAGAACAGACCGATGCCATAGCCGACCTGGCACAAGGCGGATACTTTGTCGACGAAAAGCGGCGCGTCATCATACTCAAGGTTACGTACCGCCAGCATAAATTCAATGCCGACAACGTGCGGCAGGAGCGTGCTCTTTCGGTTGAAAGGCAGGAGGTCATCCATCCGGTAACGGGGCAGACACTTACGCATCTCAATATCATTAAAGATACCAGCAATATGTTCCTGCGCCTGAACGATATTGTGCGTGGTGAGTATTCCGGCAGAATAATCTACAAGCGCAATGAAATCATCGAGAACACCGATACAGACGAAAAACGCCTGAAATTCCTGTACGCATGGCTTTCCAAACATCAGCGCAGAATCATCGGCTACAGTGATGAATTTTATGCCAATGTTGTAAAAGTTCTGGACAATTACCTTCTTTCGCCGGACAGATACGAGGTGTTCGGCAGCATGCACGAACTGTATCAGGAAGTCTGGTCCAAATACAGCTACATCCAGCAGGCGCGCAAAGTACGCTACCTTGAAGATATTCAGGACAGAATATATAAGGGCGAGCGTATTTCATACGGCACCATGCTGCGAGAGGCCGTAGAGTTGCTGCGCAACCTCAAATTTGAAATAGTCAGCTACTTTGACCAGCTGGTAGCCAGTGTCATCGCCACCGGCGAATCCATGCTGAACGACCGTTATCTTGTCAGAAATTATATTGAAAAACGTGACGAAGAACTGACGGAATACGGGCGGGACATAAAACGCCTTTACGGCAAACTGGTGGCGCTCATTGACGAGTTCAGAGCCATACGCCGCTCGCGCCGGGAATAACCGTCCGCCTACCTCACACCACTCCTGCGGCGCAAGCCGCAATGACCGCAAGGAGAAATGCCTTGGCCCAACTGCACACCACCCCGCTTACAGCATGGCACCGCGCACACGGCGCTAAAATGGCCCCCTTTGCCGGCTGGGATATGCCCATCCAGTATTCCGGCATCATTGCCGAACACCAGCACACCCGCAATGGCGCATCGATTTTCGATATCTGCCATATGGGCGAATTTCTTCTGAAAGGCGAAGGAGCCCGCGAAGCGTTGTCACAGGTGGTCACCCACAATCTGGCCACCCTTGCACCGGGCAAGTGCCGGTACGGCTTTCTGCTCAACGAACAAGGTGGCATTCTTGACGACCTGATCGTCTACTGCCTGAACACCGACGAGTACATGCTGGTGGTCAACGGTGCCTGCACTGAAAGCGATTTCGAGTGGATACAGTCCCACATGCCCGCAACTGCCGTGCTGGACGACGTTTCCTCCGCCACGGCAAAAATAGACCTTCAGGGCCCTGAGTCCTTGAATGTACTGGAAAAATGCTTTGCCCGCGATTTCCGCTCACTGGGCTATTTCGGATTTGAACAGGTGACACTGGACGGTGCCTGCGTCATTGTAAGCCGGACCGGATACACAGGCGAACTCGGGTATGAGTTTTATCTGCCCTGGACAAAAGCCCTGATGCTCTGGGAACTCCTGCTGCAGGACAGCCGTGTGCAGCCCGCCGGTCTCGGGGCCCGCGACACGCTGCGGCTGGAAGTTGGCCTGCCTCTTTACGGTCAGGATCTTGATGCCGCGCACACCCCTGCCGAGGCGGGATACGGCATGATGCTGAAATCAGAAGCGGCTTACATAGGCAAAGGAAAAGATACTCAAATCAGAGAGCAGCTCATTCCCCTTATTATCCGCGGAAGGCGCAGCGCCCGTCACAATGATATAGTCACCCTGCCCGACGGCCGGGAAGTGGGCGTTGTCACCAGCGGCTCTTTTGCACCATCTGTGGGCAGCGCTGTGGCTCTGGCGTATATCAACGCAGAATATGCAGACAGGCAGAAATTCCTTGTGCAGGCAGCCCGTACGGCGCTTGAAGCTGAAAAAGCCGACCTGCCTTTTTATAAAAAAGGCACAGCGCGCATCAAGCTGTAACCACAGAATTCCGAAGGCTCCACCTTTTACAGGCACGGCTTTCCGTGCCTTTTTTCATAGAGCTTATGAGAACGTTTTTTCTTTCACCGGACGAATGGGACAGACAGTGCACTCTTAGAGGCTCCGAAGCACACCATATGATAAAGGTGCTGCGGATGCGTGCAGGAGACACCTGCCGGATTCTGGACGGCAAAGGCCGTGAAGGCTTATTCATAATACGCGGTATGGATAAAAACAGTGTGCAGCTGGAGCTTGCAGAAACTGTCATGCACCCCGAACCGCATTCGCGCGCGTATATTGCCCTGGGCTGGGGCAAATCAGTAAGGCGCAGCTGGATTTTTGAAAAGGCAGTGGAGCTGGAAGCTGCGGGAATCTGGCTGTGGCAGGCGGCACGCAGCCAGTCAAAAATGCCTGACATGACAAAAGAAAGCTGGCACAGCCAGCTTGTTGCAGGTGCAAAGCAATGCGTCAACCCATGGATTCCCGAACTGAAATCGGTGGCCGCTGGGGTGACCGGACTGGTCGAACTGGCTCAGGGCTTTGACCGTAAATTCATTCTGTGGGAAGGAGAAGCCAGAGAAGCGTTGCTGTCTGGCGAAACCCTCGGCACTTCAGGTGACACTCTGTTTGTAATAGGCCCCGAAGGCGGCTTCGCAGATGACGAGGTCAGCCTGCTGAAAGAAAGCGGCTTTGCAGCCGCCAGTCTGGGCAACAGAATACTGCGCTGGGAAACGGCGGCACTTCTTTGCCTTGGGCTGCACTTCTGGAGCAAACAACGATAAACCGGAGCATTCCCCTGTTACACCTGACACAACCACAGCAGCCCCTGCCGGAAAAAATCCGGCCGGCCGATCTGGAAGGCTTTGTCGGACAAACACACCTGCGTGACAGGCTGCGGGCGCTTATGAACGCCTCGCGTCTGCCCAGTCTGTTGTTTTTCGGCCCTCCGGGCTGTGGCAAATCAACCATAGCACTGCTGCTTGCCCGCAACACCGGCCAAAAATACATCCGTATCAGCGCGCCGGAAGCCGGTCTGCAGCAGCTGCGCAAGTCTCTGGCGGGAGTCCGCATCCTTGTGCTGGACGAACTGCACCGATTTTCCAAGGCGCAACAGGACTTTTTCCTTCCCGTGCTGGAAAGCGGCGAAGTCACACTGCTTGCCTCCACAACGGAAAATCCTTCTTTCAGCGTAACGCGGCAGCTGCTTTCCCGAATGCATGTTCTGCGACTGAAACCGCTGGCCCACAGCGACCTGCTGACTCTGGCCCGCAGAGGAGCCGAGGCTCAAGGCGCTGCACTGAAAGACGATGTGTGCGAAATGCTTGCCACGGTGGCCCATGGCGATGCCCGCACACTGCTTAATCTGGTGGAGTATGTCGCCGGACTGCCCGAAGAAAAACAGACCCCCGAAGCCGTTAAAGCTGCTCTGCCAGAGCTGGTCATGCGTCATGACAAAGACGGCGACAGCCATTACGAAATTGCTTCAGCGCTCATCAAGTCCATCCGCGGAAGTGATCCCGACGCGGCTCTTTATTACCTTGCCTGCCTGCTTGAAGGCGGAGAAGACCCGCGTTTTATCTGCCGGCGGCTCATTCTCTCCGCATCGGAAGACATAGGTCTTGCAGACCCGCAGGCTTTGCCGATGGCTGTATCCTGCCAGCAGGCAGTTGAATTTGTAGGCATGCCCGAAGGCTTTATTCCGCTGGCGGAAACCGCCGTTTATCTGGCTCTGGCACCCAAAAGCAACAGCACATATGCAGCGTACCTCAATGCCTCGAAAGAGATACGGCTGAACGGTCCCAAACCTGTGCCCATGCATCTGCGCAATCCTTCCTCCAAGCTCCAGAAAGACTGGGGCTACGGCAAAGGGTATCTGTACCCGCACAACTATCCCGAAGGCTGGGTGGAACAGACATATCTGCCGGACGGATTGCAGGAGCGGGCTTTTTACCACCCCAGAGAAAACGGCCATGAACAAAGGATGGCCGCGTGGTGGCGCCGTCTGCGCAGGCCCCGCCGTACAGGAAAATAGCACTATGCCGGCAATACGTTACAGTGTTATCACACCCAGCCGCGGCGACCGTCCCGCAGCACTCGCACACGCCATAGACAGTGTTTTCGCAGCGGCAGACAACGCCGCATTGCCGCATGAACAGATTGAGGTGCTGGTTGGCTTTGACGGGGTGAAGGGCAGACGCGTGCATACCTCTTCAAGTATCCGCTATTATGACTTCCCTGCGGATAACGACTACGGAAACGCCATAAGAAACGGTCTGCTGAAAGCCTCCAAGGGGACGAAAGTGCTGTTTCTAGATGACGATAATGCTCTGACAGAACAGGCATTTGCCGTATACGAATGTTTTACGCACATAGAGATGCTCGTGGCACGCATCGATATCAGCAGGGCTCACCCGAAGCCGTGGATTCCCGTAATCGAGCAAGGTAAGGAGCCATTCTTTCAGGGGAACGTCGACCCGCTCTGTCTCTGCCTTTCACGCGAGCTTGTGACTGTGCGCTGCGGTGGCTGGCTGGGCACTGGTTACGAAGCAGACTATCTCAACATGTTCCGTTATTTCAGGCGGACAAAGAGTATTCACTACACGGAAAAACTTGTCGGAATATACGACGCAGGACGAGGGCTTGATGACGGCGCGCTGAACTTCCGCCAGCAGGCACTGCTTTCCTGACAGACCATGGAGATACCAATGAAAAAAATCATGCTGTTTCTGGCTGTAGCTTATTGCGCCTTCATGCTGAACGGCTGTGCCGTTTATAAAGCCAGCGTGGATGAACGCCCCATCAAAACCATTTACAACGATGAAGTCATCACCGCCAACATCATGGCCGCATACCTTAAAGACGATGCCAAAAAAATTCTTGATATTTCCCCGGCATCTTATGAAGGCCATGTGTATCTTGTCGGAGAATATGCAACCGATTACCAGAAGCAGCGGGCCATCGAACTGGCGCGGAAGACCGATGGAGTCCGCTCTGTCACCTATTACCTGCTGCCCAAAAAAGCCGGCAGCAGCTGCGGTACCACGGACAATATTGAAATTCAGGCCAAAGTGGATGCCAAGCTGATCGCTGACGACCGCATCTGGTCTACCAACGTGGATGTGAAAGCCGTGCAATGCAATGTGGTTCTTCTCGGCATTGTGGGCACACAGCAGGAAATTTCCAGATCAGTGGCGCATGCCCGCAGTGTTCCGGGCGTTCGCAGTGTCCGCTCTTATCTGCGTGTGAAATAACTACGCAAAATATACCAGCCGGAAGCATACACATGAATACGGATGTACATGACTTTACCGACGACTATCAGACACCGGAAGGCAGGGCCGGTGTTTTTTCATCGTTATTTCCCAATGTAAGCTTTTACCTGCGCATGGCTCTCACGGTGCGTCACGCTGCAGCATTGAGCAAAAAAAACTGCTATGACAGCCAGCAATGGGTCCGCAGCAGCCTGAGAATAGTCCATGCACTGGAACGCGCCGGCGGCTCGGTCATCACAGAAAACACTAAAGCTTTCAAAGCAGCTCAGGGGCCTTGTGTTTTCATCGGCAACCACATGAGCACCCTTGAAACGTTCATTCTGCCCTGCATTATCCAGCCTCACAAAGACGTGACATTCGTCGTTAAGCAGAGTCTTGTTGAGTATCCTTTTTTCAAGCACGTACTGCTGACCCGCAACCCCATTACCGTAACCCGGACTGCGCCGCGCGAAGATCTGAAAGCAGTTCTTGAGGGCGGAGAACAGAGGCTGGCTCAGGGACTTTCAATTATCGTTTTCCCGCAAAGCACCAGAAGCTACACACTGGACCGCACACTTTTCAATTCCATAGGCATAAAGCTGGCAAAACGGGCGGGAGTGCCCGTGGTGCCCGTGGCTCTGGATACCCGGGCCTGGGGCATAGGAAGGCTGTGCAAAGATTTCGGAAGTATTCGCCCTTCCATTCCGGCCAGATTCCGGTTCGGCGACCCCATAACCGTCCACGGAACAGGAAAGAACGAACATGCTCAGGTATGCGACTTTATAGAGGACGCGCTGACCCGGTGGCGCACCCAGCCTGAAGACACTCAGAAAATCATTGAGTGATTGAACACTTTTTTCTTGTGAAGTTTTTGTCATAAGCCTTGACAAGCCGACAGGCGGGCGTTACCTCTTTATCTACCAACTTGGTTGAATAAACAATCAGCGCTTTCCTGTCCCGAAGCACTTCCGCAACGCTAAAGGACAAAGCGGGTGCTCACTCAATTTTTCTGCTTAACCAGAATTATTATCAGGCGCCGGTTTCCGGAAAACGCTCCTCACAGGCCTCTCACGAGGCCTTTTTCTTTTTCTGAGAACCATTGTCAGCGAGCATGACTGATTGACTGATGAATACAAGTAATATAAAGCATTACAACCTGAGTGAAGAAGAAGTTCAGTAAGAGCGCTTCTTGGGCGTAGGAGCGGTTCTTACCTCCCTGCCAACCTAAAAAGACGGGCACTGCTATGACAATGACAAAAAAAGACGCGCTGCTGCTGGCAGCGAAGGAACTCTTCGGGGAGTACGGTTACTCTGAAACCACATTCAAAAAAATTTCCGAACGGGCCGGAGTGGCACTGGGGTTACTGACACACCACTACGGCAACAAAGAAAAGCTGTTCCTCGCAGCCGGTCTGGACGTGCTGGACAGATTTATAGTCTATCTGCAGGACGCATGTGCCAAGGGTAATAACGGCTACGAATCCGTCATGAACTTCTGTCGCGCGTATCTTGACTTCTCCATCGACAAAAACGAGCACTTCATGGTTCTTGTACGCTGCTCACCTTACAGCGATATGAAAACCAAAACAGACCGCGACATAATGTACGAAAAGTTCAATCAGGCTCCACGGGAACTTGAATATCATGTCCGCCGCGGCATTGAGGACGGTTCGCTGAAGTCTCTGCCCGCCTACGAAACTACCACGGTTCTCACCTGCAACCTTGTCGGCTCTATCCGTACAAAACTTCTCACTCCTTATGCCCCCCCTTCTCTTTATGATGATGTGCTGGAATTCATTTCCAGAAGCATCAAAGCCTGATGATAAAAAAGGGGGTGCCCAAAGCACCCCCTTTTCTTGTAACGCATAAAAACGCGGCGGCTATTTGCGCCTTGTTATAACAAGGGGAATACAATGCCGCTCTCTTGATTCTTCCCGCGTCCTGCCAAGTTCCCACTGCAACTCCTGTACAGGTACCCCGGCTGCAGCCGCAATCTGTTCCACAACTCCGGCAACACCGATAACGGGATGGCGTGAAAAAACCTGAGGCAGACCATAGGTCAGATTGCAGGCAAGACACATTCCCGGCTTTTCTTCCAGAACAAAAGCAAATTCCAGAATGCCGGAACTGGCGGAAACAAACTCCAGCCGGATGGTATAAGCTCCCTCTTCCGCTCCGCCGAACAATGCGTCAAAAAACGCATCGGTCCGTTCAGCAGGAAAAAGAGCTGCCATTTTTTCAGCAGTAAAAACAGCTTGTGCATTTTCAATCATAGCATACCTTCCTTGCAATAATACCGGAGCAGATATCCGGACATCCCGCCTACCATGTAACCATCAGGCTATGCAAGAGAACCCTGCTCCGATATACCGGCAAGCAGCGAAAGGATATCATGATCGAGCCGGATATCCTCATGTGGCAGATTCTCTTTCCGAAAGCGGGCCGCAAGCAGTTCAGGCCGGCATGGCACACAGGTTTCCAGCAAACCGGCTTTCCACCCTAAAAAACCGACAAGCGCCTGCGGTGCAACGCCTGCTTCACGCAGCCTGCGCAGTTCGAAGTGACCGTGACGCTTGGCCAGCCTTTCTCCCTCCGCATCAAGGACAAGGGGGACATGAATATATGCCGGCGGTTCGGCTCCTATGGCCTCATAAATAACAAGCTGCCGCGGCGTACAATGCAGAATATCACGCCCGCGGACGACCTGATTGACCTGCATTGCGGCATCATCCAGCACAACGGCAAACTGATATGCAAAAACTCCGTCAGACCGGCGGACAGGAAAATCCCCGCCCCATTCAGCAGGAGCATACCTCTGCCTGCCGTACACTGCATCCACAAAAGTCCGCGGCTTCTCCCCACAGCGCATACGCTGTGCAGGTGCCCGCCCGGAAGCTTCACGGTGCCGTTGCCCGGCTGCATCAAGGTTGCGGCATGTTCCCGGATAAACAGGAACATGCTCCCCCAGATGCGGAGCAGACGCCATGGACCGTAGTTCCTTACGGGTGCAGTAACACGGATACACTTTACCGCTGCGGATAAATTCATCAAGCACCTGACCGTAATACCCCAGCCTGTCACTCTGCCTGTAGGGGCCAAAGGCCCCACCGCTGTCGGGGCCCTCGTCCCAGTCAAGGCCCAGCCACTTAAGGTCCTCTACAATTCCAAGCTCAAATTCCCTGCGCGACCGGTCAGGGTCGATATCTTCCATGCGCAGAACAAGACTTCCCCCCTCAGCCCGCACGGCAAGCCATGCGATCAGAAAGGCCCATGCGTTTCCTATATGAAGATACCCTGTCGGACTGGGAGCCAGCCGTCCCCGAACGCCCATAACAGCCTCTTTTACATCTCTGTGTTAACAATTAAAGCAACCGCTCGCCTGAAGCAGAACCTGCTTACGCTCTTGCCGGTATTTCAGCAAACTTGACAAGTCGCCTTTCGTCATATATCCCCCAACATCTCCGGCGCTCGTAGCTCAGTCGGATAGAGCGACGGCCTCCTAAGCCGTAGGCCACAGGTTCGATTCCTGTCGAGCGCACCATTAAAAACAAGGGGTTAACACTTACAAAAAGTGCTAACCCCTTTCTTTTTGCTAACCTATAGCTAACAGTCGCTAGCAAAAGCTTTCTTTTTCACCACCAAAAACCCGCCTACACGCTACCTCATAATACCCGTTATCCATCTCAACGCCGATAAACTTGCGGCCTGTAGATAGGGCCGCTGCCCCTGTCGAGCCGGAACCCATGAATGGGTCAAGCACTACTCCGCCTTCAGGGCTAATGGCCAGCAGGTCTACCAGTAGAGGAAGGGGTTTTTCTGTCATGTGCTGTTTCCGCTGGTGACTAACAATGGAATGCTTAAACACGCCGGGAAGGCACTGGCGGTGGCACGGCTGAAACTTGCCCTTAACGCCTACCAGCACATATTCACACTGATTCCTGAAGCCGCCTAAGGTCGGCCGGGCAGTCGGCTTATCCCACACAACAATATTGCGCCACAGCCAACCGCCAGCTTGCAGGGCATCAGTCATGGCAGGAAGTTGCCGCCAATCTGTGAATGTCATCAGTACAGAACCGGGCTTGCTAACACGGTAGCACTCTGAAAGCCACAGTGTTGCCCATGTGATAAACGAGCGTTGATCCCGGTTGTCACCGTGAAAGTCGTGGTGCTTTTTTTGAGCATCTGAACTTTGATACTTTACGCTTGGGGGCTGTTGCCGTTGTCCGGCGTAT
>NZ_AXWQ01000018.1 GCF_000482745.1 Oleidesulfovibrio alaskensis DSM 16109
CTGCGTTGTTCGGCGCATGGCGTGCAGCCGGTACGCCGGTAAGTGCTCAGCTGACCGGAACATCATGTGCGCAACGGGGGATGCAAGGGGAATCATTCCCCTTGCCCGCCGGAGGCATGAAAAAGTCATCAGAACAGGGACTGCCGGAAGTAAACAAAAAGGGGCCTTGCGGCCCCTTTCGGTGTGTGTTGTGCAGTCTGGTTACTTTTTGCCGTCCATAAACGGCTTAAGCAGGTCAAAGGGAATGGGGATGACAGTAGATGTGCTGCCGGAAGCCATTTCCCGCATGGTCTGCAGGTAGCGCAACTGCAGCGCTGCGGGCGATTCCGCAAGAATTATGGCGGCTTCTTTCAGCTTCGTTGCGGCCTGCTGTTCACCTTCGGCGTTAATGACTTTGGCGCGGCGTTCGCGTTCAGCTTCGGCCTGTTTTGCCATGGCGCGCTGCATTTCTGCGGGCAGGTCTATGTGTTTCAGTTCCACTGCCTGCACCTTTATGCCCCACGGGTCTGTCTGTTCGTCGAGCAGTTGCTGAATTTTTTCATTTATTTCTTCACGCTGCGACAGCAGTTCATCAAGTTCCGCGCTGCCGCACACACTGCGCAGTGTGGTCTGGGCCAGCTGCGACGTGGCAAACAGATAATCTTCCACTTCAATGATGGCCTTTACCGGATCAACCACGCGAAAATAGACAACGGCGTTCACTTCGACGGAAACGTTGTCCATGGTGATGACATCCTGATTGGGTACATCGAGCGTAAGAACACGTTTGCTGACGCGCACCATACTGTCGATGATGGGTATGAGAATGAAAAGGCCCGGACCTTTGGCGCCGATGACCCTGCCCAGACGGAATACAACGGCCCGTTCGTATTCGTTGAGAATTTTGATTGAAACAATGAAAAACGCTATGACCGCTACGATAATAGGCAGATAGGCAAGCATGATGAAGTCTCCTGTCGGGCGGGTACCGGCTGTCCGGTACTTGCGGTTTTGGTTGCTATTCCTGCACAGCATCCTCCGGTGCCGGATGCGTCGACACATGGAGTGTCAGCCCCTTTGCACCGGTAACTGTGACTGTCTCGCCTTTGGCGATGGGTTGTTCTTCTCTGGTTACGGCATTCCACAGGGTGCCGTGCAGTTTTACGGTTCCTTTGCGGCCCTGCCAGCGCATGACCATGGCCTGTTGTCCTGCCAGCTGATCTGAAGCCATTGCGGATTTGCTGCGCTGCGCCTTGACCGCAAGCCATACCAGACCGCCCATGAAGGCGCTTATGCCCAGTACGGTGGGGCCGATGGTCATCATGGGCAGGCGCAGCCCTTCACTTTCGGGAAAGAGTATGAGCGAGCCGATGAACAGCGCGGCCACACCGGCCAGTGAAAGCAGGCCGAAACTGACCACTTTGATTTCCAGCAGAAAGAGGACAAGCCCCAGAAGAATAAGAAGCAGGCCCGCCGCCGCCGTGGGGAGTATGGTCATGGCATACAGCCCCAACAGCAGTGAGAGTGCTCCGAGCACTCCGGGCAGTATGGCTCCTGCATGGGTAAATTCGACAAAAAGCAGAGCCACACCGGCAAGCAGCAGCAGATACGCCACCTGCGGGTCGAGCAACCAGCCCAGAAAGCGGTAACGCAAACCGGGCTCGTAAGGGATAATGCGTATGTCGTCGGCGGTGAACCGCAATGTCCCCATGCCTGCCGGTACGCCCCTGCTGCCTGCCTGTACAAGAAAGTCTTCGGGGGTGGTGGCCATAAACTCCACAACGTTGTTCATTATTGCCTGTGAGGCAGGCAGGCTTTTGCCTTCCCGAACTGCCGAAACATACCAGTCCACATTGCGGTTGCGCCGTTCTGCCAGACCGGACACAAGGCTGGACAGGTCGTTTTTTACCTTTGTAGCCATATCCCCTTTGGTGTCGGCTCCGTCCGGTGTGACAGGGATGGCCGCTCCCATGGTTGTCTGCGGGGCCATGCCGCTGATGCTGGAAGCCGCCACAATAAACACCCCCGCACTGGCTGCATGTGCTCCGGAAGGACCGACCCATACTCCCACGGGTACATCCGCATTCAGAATGTCCTGCACCATTTCGCGCATGGAAGATACAAGGCCTCCGGGCGTGTCCAGCGTCACCAGTACCATGTCGCTGCCGCTTTCGGCCTGTTTGATGGCTCCGCGTAAAAGGTCAGCCGTGGCAGGACCGATGCCCGCCTTTATCGTTACATGCACCACAGAAACAGTGTGTTTCTGCACGGCATTTTCAGCTCCGGAAGCTGGCATGGCAGGGTGAAAGGCTGCGAAAAAGCATAACGTGGCGCAAATGGCCGTTATTTTGCGATACAGAGCATGAGACGTGTTCATCGTGTTCCTCCGTGGACAGGCGGGCATGAAAAAAGAGGATCCGGAGCCAGTGTACAGTAAAGCATATTCTGTGAACAGTTTTTTCGGAGATGCGGGGCGCGCAGGAGGTGGAACAATAATCAGGGCGGCAATTGCAACGGCGGGCTGACCTGACCGGAAATGATGTTGTGTTCTGAAATGAAGACAGTGCGTAATACGAACAGGTTGAAAGAAAAAGCCGGCCCCGTACATGACGGCGGGCCGGCTTCGGGATTCAGCGGGAAACTTTCTGCAGGGCGACCTTGAGACAGGAAATCACGGCTTCCACCGGTGCAGGCGACTCAAGCAGGTAGTCGATGTCGGGCATGGCATACAGCCTGAAGCCGTTATAGTGTACAAACTGATACGGACGCAGACCGCAATGGGGGGCAAATGACCGCAGAGCCCTGCTGCCGAAGGCGAACACCCTTCGCGGGCGTATTCTGTTTATGCCGGCCAGAAAAATTTCGGGATTGGCCTGCAGGGGGGCGGCATGTTCGTCGGGCGCGGGTGCGGCGGGCAGAGCCACGGGCCAGAAGGCACTGGTCCCGCGCGGCAGCCTTAGGCTTCCTATGATTTTACGCAGCAACGCGCCGCGTTCTGCATTGGCATTACCGCACAGGTCGTCGCCCAGCGACCAGTAAGTCCATACCACAGGTGCGGGACCGGGAATTTTGCTCCATGCGGCCTGCCATTGTGGCGGCCACTGTTCGGGGGGCATGCTGCTGGCCTGCGGGGGCGGCGGAGTGTCTTCCTGCATGGTGCAGGCTGCAGGAGCCTCGTGCGTTACAGGGCGCACAGGAGCAGAAGCCCGCCCGGACGGGCCGAAGGCTGAATGATTGTCTGAGGAAGCCTGCACCGGTGTTTTTTCTGCGCGCGGGGCTTGCCGCCGGATACTGCGTGCAGGCGTTTCCGGCGTTGTCTCCTCTGCGGCGGATAAGCCCGAAGAGTGCACCGGACGGCCCGCAGCAGGCGCCTGCGCAAGGGCAGAAGCCTGCGGGGCGGCTGTCTGCTGTTCCCGCCTGCCCTGCTCTATCCATGCGGTTACCGCATCATCCATAAAAAGATGCTGTACACCGGCCTGATACCACGGGCGCAGGTCTTCGCGGATGGCTACATTTGCAACAGCCAATCCAGAATCCTCCATGCCACTTCGGTTTTGGGCTGTACGGGCCATTCTTCGGTCCGGCCTGTTTTGTCAGCCACAAAAACTTTGTTGGTGGCCGATTGAAAACCGCTTTCCGGTGTGCCGACAATATTGCCGACTATCATGTCAGCGTTTTTGCGCCGCAGCTTGCCGACGGCGTTTTCATGCAGGTTGCCCGTTTCTGCGGCAAACCCGACAATGCGCTGGTTTTCGCGCTTGGCGGTGCCCAGCGTTTTCAGAATGTCGGTGTTGGGAGTGAACCGGATGGACAGCGTTTCCGTGCCGGATTTTTTGAATTTTTCAGCACCGAAAGGCTCCGGACTGAAGTCGGCGACTGCGGCGGTGAATATACCGGTGTCCATGCGGGGCCACAGGTCGGCTGCTGCCTGATACATCTGCGCCGCACCGGTTACATCGTGCCGTGTGATGTCTGCGGGCAGCCACGGTGTTGCCGGTCCGCAGACGGCATGCACCTGTGCGCCCCGCAGCCATGCGGCCACGGCAAAACAGGCTCCCATGACCCCCGAAGAGGGATTGGACCAGAAACGTACGCCGTCCCACTGTTCGCGGGTGGGGCCCAGAGTGACCATGACCTGCTGTCCGGTCATGTCCTGCGGTGTCATGGCCTGCAGCGTATACAGAAAAATGGTATCAAGGTCTGCCAGCCTGCCCTGCCCCACATCCATGCACGCCATGCGCCCGCAGCCGGGTTCCACGGCCACGTGGCCGCGCTGTTTCAGTCTGGCCCAGTTTTCCTGCGTTGCCGGATTGTTCCACATGCGCGGGTTCATGGCGGGGGCAATGACCAGCGGTCCTTCAAAGGCCAGTGCCTGGCACGAAAGCATGTCGTCTGCCAGACCGCAGGCCAGACGCGCCAGCGTGGCCGCCGTGGCGGGAGCGATGAGAAATGCGTGGCAGGCATCCCCGGGGGTGAGATGTCCGAAAACATCGTCACCCACGGGGTACATGCCGGTATATACGGGAGAAGCCCCCAGCGCTTCGAAGCTGAGCGGCGTGATGAACTGGCACGCGCTGTCCGTCAGGGTCACACCGGTATCCGCGCCGGTATCTTTAAACCGGCGCAGCAGATCAAGCGCCTTGTAGGCGGCTACGGAACCGCACACGCCCATGTGCAGGCGTCTGCCGAGATAGCCTGTAAAAGCCAGATGCGCATTGACGGATGCAGGGCTCACTAGTTGACCAGTCCTTCTTCTTTGATGGTGATGTCGCCGGGTACGGCCATGGAAGGCGTGTCCAGAATGGGTTTTTCGAGACCCACATTGTCACGGCGGGGGGCAACCCATACTTCCAGCTCGGTGTTGGTGGCACCATCGGTGATGTTGATGACGGCGAATTTGTCAGGCTTGGTAAAAAGCAGCAGCGTGCGGGGGCTGATGAACTGAAAACGCAGGCTCCAGCCGTCGCGCTGCATGTTCGAGATGGTGTTTGCAGTCAGCGACCGCGAATCGACCCATCCGGAAAAGCCGAGAAAACCTGTGCGCTCGGCGCCGGTGCCCAGCACAAAAGAATCTTTGAGCTTCATGTCACGGGGCACAACAATGTCGTTGAAGTCGTAGTACAGAAACTGCGAAGCTTCTTCTGTGCCGCCGGAAGTCTTGGAGCTGCCGGTGGTGCAGCCGGAAAGCGCCACCACACAGGCAAGAAGAAGTGCGGGAATGAGGGATTTCTTCATGGGGTCTCCTTGGGAGCAGATAATTCTGAGTTCTGCGGCAACATGGTTCTTATGATGCTGCGCCGCGCAGCGGCGGCGATGTCACTCGGTATGTGACATAGCGCATGTTGTCCTGTCACGCAACGAATCAGGCCCGCGGAGTGCAGCCTTTGCGCGTTGCGGCGGGCACCGGCGCCGTGCCGTGCTGTGGCAGCGGGCAGCGCCGGTGCCGAAAAAGACTTGCCTGCCGTGGCAAGTTCTGGTCTTTTGCGGCAATCCGCACCGGTGCGCCCGAAAGAACCGGAAAACGAATTAAGGACCATTGTTTTATGCATTCCAAGCATCCCACAGATACGGCCCGCCGCTGCGAGGCAGGCACTGACAGCAGCGATACCGCCGCAGACGACTACTCTCTTGCCGGATACCGTTTTGAACTGCCCGAAGAACAGATAGCGCAGCATCCGCCGGAACACCGCGGGGCTTCGCGGCTTTTTGTCATGGACAGGAAGTCCGGTGTTAACACACAGGCTTCTTTTAAGGATATAGGCAGCTTTTTGCCCGAGGGCGCCCTGCTGGTGGCCAACAACTCGCGTGTGCTGCCCGCGCGCATGCTGGGCAGACGCCCCACCGGCGGCAAGGTGGAATTTCTGCTGCTTACTCCGCTGCCGCTGGTACAGCCGCAGACCGGTACAGACGGCCGCAGCTGTGCAGAGGCAGAAGGTCTTCTGAGAGCTTCCAAACGGGTGCGGCCTGGTGATGTAATGCATTTTGACGGGCTGGACGTTGAGGTGCTGCACACTGCCGACTTCGGCCGCTGTGCGGTGCGCATGCACTGGAAAGGCGACCTTGCCGGACTGTTCCTGCGGCAGGGGCATCTGCCGCTGCCGCCGTACATCCGCAGGCCCGACGGAGAAGATGACCACAGCAGATACCAGACCGTGTACAGCAGGCAGGACAGACTGGGCTCGGTGGCGGCACCCACCGCGGGGCTGCATTTCACGCCGGAGCTTACGGCGTCGTTGCAGGAACAGGGATTCGGCTGGGCCGAGGTCACGCTGTATGTCGGCTACGGCACGTTCAGCCCCGTCCGCGCAGAGGATATCCGTACCCATACCATGCACCGCGAGTACATGGAAATAACGGAGCAGGCCGCACAGGCCATAAACGATGCAAAACGGCAGGGCCGGCCGGTGGTCACGGTGGGCACCACGTCCACAAGGGTGCTGGAAGGGGCATGGGCCGCATGCGGAGAAATTCGTCCTTTTACCGGCTGGACGGACATTTTTATCTATCCGGGGTACCGCTTTAACGTGGCCGACCACATCATCACCAATTTTCATCTGCCGGAATCGTCATTGCTTATGATGATATCGGCTTTTGCCGGGCGCGAAAAAACCCTGCAGGCCTACTGTCAGGCCGTGGCTGCAGGGTACCGCTTTTTCTCATACGGCGACGCCATGCTTATTCTGTAAGTTTTATGGCACAAACCGCCGTTGCACAATTTTGCAAATTGCCGGGACTTGCGGTATACCCACGGCACTTAGAATTACCAAAAAAACTCATGACACAGTGAGCTTTTCTTTTCTGAAAAAAGCTTGCGGAAAAAACAGAGGGTAGTGCGAATGGCACGGGTTACTTTTCTGGATGAACGGTGCAAGGGGTGCCTGCTGTGCACCACTGTCTGCCCCAAGGAAATCATCCGTCAGTCTTCCCGCTTTAACCGTAAAGGGTACAAAGTGGCCGAAGTGACTGAAGAGGACATGGAACAGTGTACGGGGTGCGCTTCGTGCGCGCTTATCTGCCCCGACTTAGCGATACGGGTATACCGGCCCGAAAAGCCCGCCAAAGGCGAAAAGGCAAAGGAGTAGGCGCATGTCGGCAAAGCCCTCAAGAATTTTCATCAAAGGGAACGAGGCCATAGCTCGCGGAGCGCTGGCTGCCGGGTGCACCTGTTACTTCGGGTATCCCATAACGCCGCAGAACGATATTCCCGAGTTCATGTCCACGGCCATCATCGAGGCCGGAGGCGAGTTTGTGCAGGCAGAGTCGGAAGTGGCCGCAGCCAACATGCTGCTGGGTGCCGCTGCGGCCGGCCATCGTGCGCTGACCACTTCGTCCAGCCCCGGTGTTTCGCTGATGCAGGAAGCCATTTCCTACATGGCGGGCAGCGAACTGCCCGGTGTCATCGTGAACATGAACCGCGGCGGCCCCGGTCTGGGTGACATCGGTTCGTCGCAGGGCGACTATTTCCAGTCCACCCGCGGCGGCGGACACGGCGACTACCGCACGCTGGTGCTTGCTCCGGGTACCTGTCAGGAAGGCTACGACATGATGATCGAAGCCTTTGATCTGTCATTCAAGTACCGCAACCCCGTGCTGATGCTGGGCGATGCCATTGTGGGCCAGATGAAGGAACCCGTCACGCCGTGGTCTCCTGAAAAAATTGAAAACTACGGTGCCGCGGACTGGTGCCTGAGCGGTGCCGCCGGACGCGGTCCGCGTCTGCTCAAGTCGCTGTTTCTTGATGACGGGGCACTGGCAGGACAGAACAGGCATCTGCAGCAGAAGTACGAGGCCATGAAGGTCGAAGCAAGAGCCGAAGTATACGAATGCGATGATGCCGAGCTCGTGGTGGTTGCCTATGGTTCCATCGGCCGCATAGTGAAAAGTTCGGTGCGCCGCCTGCGTGCAGAAGGCCGCAAAGTGGGCCTTGTGCGTCCGCTGACGCTCTACCCCTTCCCCGATGCTCCTTTGCGGGCACTGGCGGAAAAAGGCAAGCGGTTCCTTACCATTGAACAGAACTGCGGTCAGATGGTCGAAGACGTGCGTCTTTCGGTCCGGGGTCTGGCCGATTCGGATTTCCACGGTCATATGCCCGGCAACCTGCCCGGTTCAGACGACTTTGTGGAAGCCATAGTCGCAAGGCTGGGGAGGTAAGCCATGCAGAGCGCAAACAACAACGAAAAGCTGGTGTTCGATGTGCCCGAGGTGATGGCCGACCGTCCCACGCACTACTGCCCCGGTTGCCACCATGGTGTGGCGCACCGGCTTGTGGCCGAAGTGCTGACAGAAATGGGACTGGTGCAGGACACGCTGTGCATCGGGTCCATCGGCTGCTCCGTTTTTATATACAATTATCTCGACGTGGACGCGGTGGAAGCGCCGCACGGCCGTGCTCCGGCCGTTGCCACGGGCGCCAAACGCGCGCGCAAGGACAAGTTTGTCTTTACCTATCAGGGCGACGGCGACCTTGCTTCCATCGGACTGGCCGAAATAGTACACGCTGCAAACCGCGGCGAGCGTATTTCCGTGGTGTTTGTGAACAACACCGTATACGGCATGACCGGCGGTCAGATGGCCCCCACCACGCTGGTGGGACAGAAGACCACAACCTGCCCGGGCGGGCGTTGTGCCGAGCACGAAGGTCTGCCCATCAAGATGACGGAAATCATCGCCGGTCTGGGCGGAACCGCCTATGCGGCCCGTGTTTCGCTCGATTCCGTAAAGCATATCCGCGAAGCCAAGCGCGCACTGCGCAAGGCGTTTGAAATGCAGACCAACAACATTGGTTTCGGTTTTGTTGAAATGCTGTCGGCATGCCCCACCAACTGGCATATGGATGCGGTTTCCGCCAACAGGCGCATAGCGGAGGAGATGATCCCCTACTTCCCGCTGGGAGTATACAAAGACGTCACCGCCGAAGCGGATGGAAAGGAGTAAGCCAATGAGTCTGTATCAGGACGTCATCATTGCGGGCTTCGGCGGTCAGGGCGTGATGCTGATAGGCAACCTGCTGGCATACGCCGGTATGGAAAGCGGTCTGAACGTGACCTATATTCCCGTGTATGGTCCGGAAATGCGGGGCGGTACGGCAAACTGCACCGTGGTGGTATCTGACGAGGAAATCGGCTCGCCCATTATCCAGCGTCCCGCCAGCCTCATCATCATGAACCAGCCGTCCATGGACAAGTTCCAGCCCACGATGCAGGACGGCGGCGTGCTGCTTATCAACTCTTCGCTGGTGGATGTTTCGCAGGCCCAAAGCCGAGTGAAGTCCTACGGCGTGCCCGCAAATGAAATAGCGGATAAGCTGGGCAACACGCGTATGGCCAACATGGTGGCTTTGGGCGGCTATGTGCAGGCCACGGGAGTGCTTGATCTGGAAGTGGTTAAAAAGAGCCTTTCCAGCGTTATTTCAAGTCATTATGCACATCTTATCCCTAAAAACGCCGAGGCGCTGCAGGCCGGTGCCGATCATGTGGCTGCAATGATGTAGCCCGCTGCGGAAATTGACGTTTCACGTGAAACGCTGATGACTGTACAGCCGCCCGCATGGATTCATGCGGGCGGCTTTTTTTATGTACCGGGTGAATGTGCAGCGGCTGCGGGGCTGAACGACGCATAATGCGAAGCTGCCTGCGGCGGAAGTGCAATTTGCGGTATGGCACCAGCCCTGCGGCTGTTGCCGTGCTGCGGGGTGCCCGAGCGCAGGCCGGCACTTGCGGCAGGTGCCTACAGCAGGCTGCCCTGTTCCGGCCGGGGCGGCTGCCATACGCGGACAGAGCGTTCCATGCCGCAGGCCGCCGTGCAGCGGTCCACTATTCTGTTCAGCTGTGCGGCGGCAGGAGACATGCAGACATATCTGTCGCCGTAGCGGCGCCTGTACTGCCGCGCCATGCCGGGAAAAAGATGTTCCAGCCGGAGCAGGTAGTGTTCGCGGCAGGCATCGCGCAGCGTCATGCCCGGCCAGAAGAGCACATATGCCGCACCGGCGTCAGCCGCGCAGCGTACAAGGCGGGTGATGTCGCGGGGCGAGTCGGTGATGAAAGGCAGTACCGGCATGAGGGTGATGCCGGCGTATACACCGGCAGCGCGCAGCGCGGCCAGAGCCTTGAACCTCATGGACGGCGGCGGGGCGTGCGGCTCTATGGCGGCGGCCAGCCCGTCGTCCGGCGTGGTCACGGTTATGCTGACAGCCCCGAAGGTACGTTGTGCCTGCGCAAGCAGGTCTGCATCGCGGGTTACAAGGGTACCTTTAGTTATCACATGCACCCCGAATCCGTGCCGGATGAGCAGCTTCAGCGCAGAACGGGTGAGCTGCTCTTCTTTTTCCTGCGGCAGATACGGGTCGTGCATGGAGCCTGTGACCACGGTTCCCCGGGCACGTTTGGAAACTACTTCATGCCAGAGGATTTCCAGTGCATGACGTTTTGCTCGTATGTGCTCCAGCCTGCCGATGCCGTAGCAGTTGCTGCGGGTGTCGCAGTAGATGCAGCCGTGGGGACAGCCGCGGTACAGGTTCATGGTGTAATGTCCGCCGAAAAGCGCGTCCGGCGCGTTTTTCACGCGGGCAAGGATGGTGCGGGCCGCTATGTATTCCATACCGTCTGTATGCACCTGCGGCCGCAAAGGAGCAATGCGCGGCGGGGCAACGCATGACCGGACAATATGCGCGTGCGGTGTGAAGGGTGCTGTCAGCAGCACAGACACAGGGCGCTGCTGCGCAGCCTGCGGAACAGTTTGTCCGCCACGGAACCCATCATGAGATGTTCAAGAATGCCGGACCCCATGCCGCGCCTGCCGGAAACCACCAGCCCGAAGTCGCCTTCGAGCGAAAGCCGCAGGATTGCTTCTACCACATTGCCGTGGGTGACCACGTTGGTGGAGATGCGGTGCGCCGCAATGCCCTGCCCTTCCATGATCTGCCTGCACTGTTTGAACAGCATGCCGCTGTCTGTCAGGCCGCACGGCGTTGCACGGCAGACGCGCAGCAGCGTGAATTTGTGGGGGCTGTCACTGCCCAGCAGGCTGGCGATATGATGTACCGCGTTGAACGCCGAGGCGGAGCCGTCCACACAGATGAGCACTTCCTTTGAATCACGCGCCTGCGGCGGACAGAGCCACAGCGGCACCACGCACGACTGTTTGACCATTTCACTGGTGATGTCCGGAGTGCCTTCCAGCATGTTTTCCAGCCATGTGCGGCCGCGGTTGCCCAGCACAATGGCCGCATGGCCTCCTGTAGTGCCCTGATGCAGGATGTCCCAGTCCATGGAGACGGAATCAGGCACGGCGCACAGCCGGATGCGCTGTTCGTGTACTCCGGCCTGCAGCAGCATGGTTCTGGCCTGCTCCAGACTTTCATTGCCCAGGGCCAGATGGCGGTGGAACTCTTTTTCGTCCATGCCTGCCTCGCCCATGACAAGCCCGTAAGGGCCGATGCTTTTATAGCGTCTGGGCGGGGCCACATACAGCAGTGTAATGCCGATGGACGGCGAATCGTGCAGAAAGCGGGCAGCAAACTCCGCCGCATGCAGCTGGGCAGGCGTTTCGCTGACGGTCACCAGCACGTCTCGTCTGGGGACCGGTGGTATGGGCGGTATGGTGCGTCCGCCGGATGGCTGTGATACACGCATGATTCACACTCCGTAACAGGTACTGGCGTCATGTGCCGGTATCACGCTCCCCGAAGCAGGGGGCGTAACATGCCGGTATTTACGCGATATGTGACTATACGGATACTCAACGGAAAAGCAAACCCTGTCGCAGGCTGATTCATGGCAGGCAGCCCTGCGCCGTGTCAGCGTATCTCCGGAGGGTGCGGGCATATGTTATGCGCGGGACGGGTGACGGGGCGCAGCCGATAGGATACAGTGGAGCGTTATCGTATAAATGTTCCGGCATGGGCCGCTGGACGGGCCGTATGTGTCCGGCTGTGTCGTGCTGTCAGGCCGGTTTTCACAGGAGGTTTTCAGCATGCTTGATTTTGATTTCCACAACCCTACCCGCATTGTTTTCGGCAAAGACAGACTGGCGGAGCTTGATACGCTGGTTCCTGCCGGTGCCACTGTGCTTGTTCTGTACGGCGGGGGCAGTGTCCGCCGGTTCGGCACGCTGGACAAGGTGCGGGCTGCCCTTGAAAACGGCAGAACCGTTCACGAGTTCGGCGGCATTGAACCCAACCCGCGGTACGAAACACTGCTGAAGGCGGTGGAAAAGGTCCGCAGTGAAGGTGTGGATTTTCTGCTGGCTGTGGGGGGCGGTTCCGTAATGGACGGGACAAAGTTTGTGTCGCTGGCATCGGTGCATGACGGTGATCCTGAGTCGCTGCTGTACCACGGCTTTGCCGGTGTGCCCGCCGCAAAAGCTCTGCCGCTGGGATGCGTGGTAACGCTGCCCGCCACCGGTTCTGAAATGAACATGGGAGGAGTTATCAGCAAGGGTGACGGAAAGTTCCCCGTACTCTGCCCGCTTACCTTCCCGAAGTTTTCGATTCTTGATCCCACGCTTACCTACTCGCTGCCTGCCAGACAGGTGGCAAACGGAGTGGTGGACACCTTTGTCCATGTTATGGAGCAGTATCTCACCTTTCCCGTGGAAGGACGCTTTCAGGACAGAACCTCGGAAGGCATCCTGCTGACCCTTATTGAAATCGGACGTTACACCATTGATCACCCCGAAGATTATGATGCCCGTGCGAACCTTGTATGGTGCGCAACCATGGGGTTGAACGGCCTTATCGGTTCCGGCGTGCCGCAGGACTGGGCAACCCATATGATCGGGCACGAGATTACGTCTCTTTACGGGCTTGATCACGGCCAGACGCTGGCCATCATTCTGCCTGCCCTGATGGATGTGCGCCGCGATGCCAAACGCGAAAAGCTGCTGCAGTATGCCGAGCGCATCTGGAACATCACCGGAGGCACAGACGATGAGCGCATTGATGCCGCCATTGCCCGGACAAGAGCCTTCTTTGAGTCTCTGGGCGTTAAAACCAGACTTTCCGACCATAAGCTCGGCGTTGAGCATTTCGACGCTGTAATCAAGGGTCTGGAAGCAAAAGGCCTGACAGCTATGTCCGAGCGCGGCGACCAGACGCTGGAAGTAAGCCGGAACGTTCTGAAGGCTGCCCTGTAGCGTCCATCGGACAGGATGATTACGCATAGTAAACAGCCCGCCGGCCATGTGGCCGGCGGGCTGTTTTTTTGTCCTTATGGGGCTTTTTTCACAGCTATTGTTGTGTGCACAGTTGCTCGGTTGCACCTGTCGAATAGGAATAAAAAGGGTTGTCGGATGCTGCCCCTTTATTTGGCATTGAAAATAATTTTTGTTATCAACTCCAGAATAGAATCAAAGCTATTGCCAATGTGAGGGTGCGTTGAAAGTTGAGGAAATGGCCGCTCAGAGTGCATGTTGCGGGGCAAAAGATGGTTTGGGCGAAGATGGAACCAGCGTGTTTTATGTCGATAACTAAACAGCTTATGGTAAAGGTACAGAACATGTGCTGTTGCTGTTTCTGATACAAAAATCAATCTTTCACGGGAACTTCATATAATTATGTCAAATGTCCTGTTGGCTTTATTGTCATTTGTTGTTCCGGGGGCAGGTCAGATAGTTAAGGGAAAAGTGTCTAAGGCCCTGATTCTGGCATCAGGCAGCTCAGCCGGTTATTTTGTTTTGAACGCTGCCGTGGCACTAAGCAATGACCGGTACTTGGCGCTGGTCGTTTTTGTAGTGCTGCTGGATACTGCCATCCGCTTATACTCCGCTGTTGACGCAGCGCGTCTGAATAAAGCTGCAGATGCGAAAGGTAGTGCAGGGAAATGGTCAAGGCTGGCGCTTGTTGCGGGGCTTGCAGCGGCAACTCTCGGACCGGGCAGAGAATTTCCTGCGGGTAGATTACATGCATTTTCCATAGCCTCCGGCAGTACGATGTTGTCGCCAGAGCTTGAGGCAGGAACAGCGCTATTGGGCGTCCCGTATCAATACTGGGAGCAAGAGCCTGTCAAAGGTGATTTTGTGATAATTGAGCAAAAAACAACAGGCCCTTTTAGCAAGAGTCCTTTTATATTACAGGTTCATGGCGTTGCGGGCGAAAAATGCCCTGCGTCTGTCTGCACGCGCTCAGGAACGTTTGCTGACGCAGGCGATGGTTACCTGATACCCAAGGGGCACTATGTTGTCGGTGCCCGTAATCCGCAAAACTTTCAGACTCTCGTTTCTGAAAAGGAAATAACGGCAAAAGCCGGATACGTGTACTGGCCCCTGAACAAGATGCGCAAGCTGTGATCTGATGGCAGCTGGCTGCGCCGTATACAGGCTGCAGTATGCGGGCAACCTTCGCAGATATAAACTCCGGCAAGGCTGCCGGCATGCACAGGCATGATTGTCTTGATAGGTTTGTAAGGTTTCCGACTGATAAAAAAAAGGCTCCTTTTCAGGAGCCTTTCATGTTTGTTTTTCTTACCGGATCGTACCCGCGTTATACAATCCAGTCGTCGTCTTCTTCGATGGGGGTGAATCCGCGGCGCATGGTGTTTTCCGTCACTACGCGCGGGTCCATGAACTGCAGCAGGTAGTCGGGGCCGCCGGTCTTTGAGCCGACACCGGAAAGCTTGAAGCCGCCGAATGCCTGCCGTTCCACCAGCGCGCCGGTGCTGCCCTTGTTCAGGTACAGGTTGCCCACGCGGAATTCTTTGCGGGCTTTTTCGAGATGTTCCGGACTGCGCGAGAACACGCCGCCGGTCAGGGCAAACCGGGTGCCGTTGGCGATTTCCAGCGCTTCTTCAAAGGTGGAGGCCCGCATGACGCCGAGCACGGGACCGAATATTTCTTCCTGCGCTATGCGGCTGTCGGGAGTAATGTCGGCAACCACGGTAAGCGGCACATAGCAGCCACGCGCGGGAATATCGTCGCGCGAAACCAGTATGGTGCCTTCTTCTCTGGCTATTTCAATGTATCTGCCGACGTTTTTCTGCAGCGAGGCATCGGCCAGCGGGCCCATGTAGTTTGCCGGATCTTCTGCCGGTCCTATCTTCAGGTCGTTGCAGGCTTCGACCAGCCGCTTCACAAAGCGGTCGTATATGGGGTCCAGCACGATGACCCGCGAGCAGGCGGAGCACTTCTGCCCCTGAAAGCCGAATGCCGAATAAATGACCTGCAGCACGGCCTCGTCAAGGTCGGCATCGTCATCAATGATAATGGCGTTTTTACCGCCCATTTCGGCGATGACGCGTTTGCAGTGGTGTTGTCCGGGCTGTACAACGGCCGCTTTTTCCTGAATGCGCAGGCCTACTTCCATGGATCCGGTAAAGCAGATCATGTTGATTGCGGGGTGTTCGACAAGATAATCGCCCATGACCGAGCTGCGTCCGGGGCAGTAGTTGAATACGCCGTCGGGCAGTCCTGCTTCGCGGAAGACCTCTGTCAGGTTGTAGCCGATGCGCGCGGCAATGCCGGATGGTTTGTAAATGACCGGATTGCCCGTCACTATGGCCGCAGAAGCCATGCCGATGGAGATGGCAAAGGGAAAGTTCCACGGCGAGATGACGGCGGCAATGCCTTTGGGCTGGTAGAACAGGTGGTTGTGTTCGCCGGGGGCGCGGCCCATGCGGCGGGGCCTGCCCAGCCGGAGCATTTCGCGGGCATAGTATTCCATAAAGTCTATGCCTTCGCCCACATCGTGGTATGCCTGATCCCACTGTTTGCCCACTTCAAGAATCTGCCATGCGGACAGCCTGTAGGCGCTTCTGCGTGCGGCGTCCGCGGCCTTGAACAGGTAGTTGGCGCGGTCTTCGGGTGACACATCGCGCCAGATGTGAAACGCCCTGCCCGCCGCCTCGATGGCCGCATCGATTTCCGCTATGCCCGCCTGACATACATCGGCGAGTTTTTCATCGGGGTCGGCCGGATTGGTCGTTGGCATGGTGTCCTGCGTGAACACTTCTTTACCGCCGATGAACAGAGGCACGGTGCCGCCTGCGGCGGCGCGTACCTCGGCTATGGCCCGCGGAAAGGCGGCCCGCTGTTCGGGTATGGTGAAGTCTATCATGGGATCATTGCGGAACGGCGGAATGCCTCCCGTGCCGGAAGGCTCCACCGGTGCCGGACGGGCTGCCAGCTCGCGCTGCAGGGTCAGCTCCGGATTTTCAAGCAGCCGCTCCATGTCGGTGCCGTCGGCAAAGCTCTGTCGCAGAAATGATTCGTTGGCTGTGTTTTCCAGCAGGCGGCGCACCAGATATGCCATGCCCGGAATAAGCTCGCCGTAGGGGCAGTACAGCCGCACCCTGCCCGCCACATTCAGCAGGCCTTTGCGGACCGGTTCGGCCATGCCGTACAACACCTGAAATTCGTATCGTGTTTCGGGCACGCCCAGCTGGCGGGCTGTTTCCATGGTGGCGGCAATGGTGCGGATATTGTGCGAACCGCAGGCGAAGTAGCAGATGTCGCTGTTTTCAAGAATGGTGCGGGCCATGCGTTCAAAACACATGTCGGACTGTGGTTTGTGCACCCATACGGGAATGTCCCAGCCGTTCTGTTTGGCTATGACGGTTTCGGCGTCCCAGTAAGCGCCCTTAACCAGCCGGATGGCAATGGGCAGCTTTTCGGTGCGGGCCCAGTGCAGCAGGTCGGCAAGATCTTTTTCCGATTCACGCAGATAGGCCTGCAGCACGATGGAAAGATGCGGATAATGACGGAATTCCGGCTCGCTGCGCAGTCTGCGGTACAGTTCAAGCGTCATTTCCTTGTATTTCAGCGCTTCCATGTCAATGCACAGAAAGCCGTTCATTTCTACAACCTTGCGGTACACGGGCACAAGGCGCTTCATGATGCCCTGCACCGAGCCTTCTATATCCACTGGTTTGGCCTGTGAATACAGTGCGGAAGGCTTGATGGATACGTTGACTCTGGGGGTGCAGCCCCAGTCTGTGTCCGTGTCCGGTCCGGGACCTTTCAGGGGCGACCATTTGTCCTGTTCTCTGGCCAGCGCGTCAAGCACCTCCAGATAGCCGTCGCGATAGGCGTCGGCCTCTTCCTCGTTCACAGTCGCTTCGCCCAGCAGGTCCACGGTAAAGGCAAAACCGTCTTTGCGCAGTTTGGCTATGGATTTGACGGCTTCTTTGGCGTTCTGGCCGATGATGAACTGCCGGCCCATGTTTTCAATGTTGGAGCGGATGGTTTTTTCCATCAGCATGGCGGTCAGTTTGCCGCCTATGCCGGCTTTTCCGGCTCCCCATTTGAGCACTGCGGGCACGTCGCCGCCTTCGGCGAAGTATTCGCGGATATGCCGCGAAAGAGATTCCGAGGTGTTCAGATACGGGAAAACGTCGACAAACCGGAAAAGCTGGACTTTGAAGTCTTCATTTTTCATGGCCCAGTCCATGACTTTGCCGGTCCACCATCCCTTGTTGAAGATGGACGGAGCTTCGCCGCTGATGCTGGTGAAAAATTCTTTTCCGCGCGAGACAATTTTTTCGTCTGGCATGGTTTCCATGCGGTCCTCCTCGGAAGCGGTAAGGTGTGAGTGATTCGAGTGAACGGCTCTCCCGTCATGCCGCGTTGCAACGCGGCATTTTTATTGATTTTGTGAAGTTGTACGTGTTCGCACTATTCAAGGCAAGTATGTTTGTACAAAAATGGTCAGTCGTTGCAGTTGGTGCGTGCCGTGCAACAGTTTGAAAACGTTCTGCCTTTCCTGCGCTCAGAGCCGGTGCAAAAAAAAGCCGGAAAGGAAATCCTTTCCGGCCTGATGGCGGTGTTGTGCCGTGCCGCTGTGATAACATGCCGCAATGCCGCAGAATGAACGGCGTTCCGGGCTGCTTTCCGGTAGTTTTCCGAAAACTTATCTGATGTCCAGCGAGCCTCTGAAGTCATCCCAGCTGGTGATGCCCAGCGTATCCACCAGCTGCTGCAGTTCATCCACCAGCCGGAAGGCGCAGTCGGGGCGCATGAAGTTGGCGGTGCCTATCTGTACGGCGTGTGCGCCCACCAGCATGAATTCCAGTATGTCTTCTGCCGTGGTGGCTCCGCCGATGCCGATGACCGGAATGCTGACAGAGCGGGCGGCCTGCCATACGCAGCGCAGGGCCACGGGTTTGATGGCAGGGCCGGAAAGTCCGCCGATGACATTGGCCAGCAGAGGCTTGCGGCTGCGGATGTCCACGGCCATGCCGCTCAGCGTGTTGATGCACGAAAGCATGTCCGCCCCGCTGTCTTCCACTGCACGGGCAATTTCGGCAATGTCGGTGACATTGGGCGACAGTTTGACGATGACGGGCTTGGTGCCGGAACGGCGTTTTACGGCGCCGGTCACCCGGGCGGCCTGTCTTGCATCCTGTCCGAAGAGTATGCCCCCTTCACTTACGTTGGGGCACGAGATGTTCACTTCAATGGCGGCAATGCCTTCTTCGGCGGCAAGTATGCCGGCCAGTTCGGCAAATTCGTCAGGGTCGCAGGCATACAGGTTGGCGATGACGGGTGTTTCCTGCCAGGGCAGCTGCGGCAGCTTCTGCGTGATGAAGTTTTCGACGCCGGAGTTCTGCAGCCCCACGGCGTTCAGCATGCCGCATGCGGTTTCGGCGATGCGCGGCATGGGGTTGCCGGCACGGGCTTTAAGCGACAGACCTTTGACCACTATGCCGCCCAGACGGGCAAGGTCGCCGTAGGGGGCAAATTCGACACCGTAGCCGAATGTGCCGGAGGCCGTCATGACGGGGTTTTTCAGCTCAAGGCCGTGCAGGCCGCTGGGTATGGTGACATGCAAATCCACGACAGCGCTCCTATGCTTTATCCAGGTCTACCTGATCGGCCCAGAAAACCGGACCGTTGTTGCAGACCTGCGCTTTGCCCGCCTGCGTGTGGTGCAGGTGGTGTTTTTCCGTCGTGCTGGTGACGCATCCCAGACATCCGCCCACGCCGCAGGCCATGCGGGTTTCCAGCGAAAGCTGGCAGCGCGCGCCGTATTGCAGGGCAAAACGCTGTACCGTGCGCAGAAACGGAGTGGGGCCGCAGGCCAGTACCAGCCCGTCCTGTTCCGCGTATTCGGCGATGCGTTTTTCCAGACGCTCGATGAATCGCAGCAGGTCGTCGGGGCATTCTTCCTGATGGTTGTCGGCCATGATTTTTTCGTTGATGCTTTCAAACGGATAGCATCCGAGAGGCATCCGGTGGCCGAATTCCATCCACAGGTTCCACGGTTTGGGGTGCGTGTGGGCATAACCGATAAAGGGAGCGATACCAATGCCGCCGGCCAGCATGAGCGTGGGCGTTTCAGGCTCCACCGCAAAGCTGTTGCCCAGAGGCCCCCAGACCACAACGGTGTCGCCCGCTTTCAGGTCTGCCAGTCTGCGGGTGCCGCGGCCCACTGCCTGAAAGAACAGAACCAGATCGCGGCTGCTGACGCGGCAGATGGAAAAGGGACGGGCCCACAGCATGTCCAGCGCCCATCCCTGAGGGCGTATCATGACAAACTGGCCGGGTTTCCAGCTTTTCCAGCGGGGTTTTTCAAGGCGCAGAGCGTAAAACTGCGCATCTCCCGAAACCTGTCCGAAGGGGACAGTATCCAGCACCTTGAGTTCGGTGCATTGCTGTTCGCTCATTTCAAATTCCTCGTATTTCTTAGCCGCGCGCACTTTGGCGCAGGCATGGCTCCCTATTGTCTAGGGCAGGAGGTTGAGCGGGTCAACACTATCTTGCCAAAGAGCGGCGATGGCGCGTTCTTCTGCGCGGCGGGCCGCGCAGAGTGGGCGGCAAAGGCAGGTAAGCGGAGATTTACATGCGGCGCGGCTGCAAACTCATAGTGTTTTCATCGGCGCATGACAAGAGGAACCCGCCGGTGTTCCGATTTGCAGCGCTGCCGGATTTTTTTTGCGGGCGGCACCCCGTGGCGGAATCATTGCTGTTGCATCTGGGCCCGACTATGGTTAGATGCAGGGTTGCAGGCGGAACTGTGCCGGGGTGCTGGTCTGTCTGCCGCGTGCCGTGTATCTGACGGAACTCCTTTCAGACATGGCCGTCCGGCTGCCTTGCCGCGCAGAGTGCGCTGGTGCGGCCGTATTCCTTCCGCCCCGCAACGGAATCTGATCATGAAAAAATTACCCGAAATACTTGCCCCTGCAGGCGATACGCAGTCTTTTCTTGCGGCACTGGCCGCCGGCGCCGACGCCGTGTACGTGGGCATGAAGCATTTTTCCGCCCGTATGCAGGCCGACAACTTTTCCGTCAAGGAACTGGCCCGCATGGTTGAACTGGCAAGGCGCGAAGACCGCAAAGTTTACATAGCGCTCAACTCCATGCTTAAACCGACCGACCCTGCCGCGGCGGGACGGCTCATACGGCGGCTTGCGCGCGGTGTGCAGCCCCATGCGCTTATCATGCAGGACCTCGGCGCCGTGGAGATGGCCAGACAGGCGGGATTTGAAGGTGAAATTCACCTTTCGACACTGGCCAACATAACGCACCCTGCAGCGTTGCACGCTGCCCGCCGCATGGGGGCGGACCGTGTCATTCTGCCGCGCGAGCTGGATATAGACGAGGTGCGCCAGTGTAACGACGCCTGTCCCGAAGGGCTTGATCTGGAGCTTTTTGTGCACGGGGCCCTGTGCTACTGCGTTTCGGGCCGCTGCTACTGGTCCAGTTACATGGGGGGCAAGTCGGGGCTTCGGGGACGCTGTGTGCAGCCCTGCCGCCGTGTGTACAAGCAGAAGAGCCGCGAGGGGCGGTATTTCTCGTGCCTCGACCTCTCGCTGGACGTGCTGGCCCGCAACCTGCTGGACATGGAAAATCTGTCGTCGTGGAAGATAGAAGGGCGCAAGAAAGGCCCCCACTATGTTTTTTACACTGTCACGGCATACCGCATGCTGCGCGACAATCCGGGCGATCCTTCGGTACGCAAGCAGGCAGAAGACCTGCTGAAGCAGGCGCTCAGCCGTCCCACTACCCATGCCCGTTTTCTGCCGCAGCGCCAGCATCCGGTGACGGCCCCCAACGATTCGACCAGTTCCGGCATGCTTGTGGGCAAACTGGCGCGCGATAAAAAGGGTGCGCTGGAGTTCAAGCCCCGTATGGAGCTGCAGCCGCAGGACTTTCTGCGTGTCGGGTTCGAGGATGATCCGTGGCACCGCACTGTGCGCGTGACCCGCAGAGTGCCCAAGGGCGGGGCATTTACTCTGCCCCATGCCAAGGGGCGGCCGCCCGCGGCGGGAACTCCCGTATTTCTGATCGACCGGCGCGAGAAAGACCTTGTGGACCTGCTGCGCCGCTGGGAAGGCCGTCTGGCCGACGTGCGCGGCGGCAGCGAGACCTCCGTGGATTTCGAACCGGTGCTGCCGGCACGTCTGGACAAGCCGGGCAAAGGGTTTACCGTGCTGCTGCACGGCAGTATTCCCAAAGGCAGGCGCGGCGGACGCGAAGGCGGCGTGGTGGACGGACTGTGGCTGTCTCCCCGCACAGCCGAAGTGTCGCGGACGCTGGTCTCACGGTATTCGTGGTGGCTGCCGCCCGTGATCTGGCCCAACGAGGAAGACCAGTGGAAACGCCTTATCACGCAGGTGCTGCGCAACGGCGCCCGTCATTTTGTACTGGGAGCCCCGTGGCAGATGGAGCTTTTTCCGGAAAATGCCAAAATAGCGCCTGTGGCCGGTCCTTTCTGCAACGTGGCCAACCCCGCCGCTCTGGCCGTGCTGGAGCGCATGGGGTTCCGCGGGGCCATAGTCAGCCCCGAGCTGTCGGGCGAAGAAGTGCTTTCTCTGCCGTCCATGAGTCCCCTGCCCCTCGGGGTGGTGCTTTCGGGCTACTGGCCCATGGGGGTCACGCGTAATCCGCTGCAGCCGCTCAAACAGGGCGAACCCTTCCTCAGTCCCAAGCGTGAACCTTTCTGGGCGCGCCGCTACGGGCAGAATACGTGGATTTTCCCGGGGTGGCCGCTGGATATCACCGCTCATCAGGATGAACTGAAGGCAGCGGGGTATACGATCTTTGTTCATATGAAAGAGCAGCCGCCGCGCGAAGTGCCTGAGCCGTCGCGCAGCAGTTCCTTCAACTGGGATCTGACGCTGCTTTGATGCGTACAGCAAAGACCGGACGGGTATCCGTCCGGTCTTTTTGTATGCAGAGTCCGCAGCGTGTCTTTGCAGCCGGTACGGGCCGGCAGCGGGACAGGTATAAACCTGCATTCAGCGCCACAGTCTGGTGAAGCATTCTTCCACGGCATTTCTGCTGCGCAGTCCGGAAAGCCAGTGTACGGGTATCCAGTCCTGCCCGTGGCGCGCCCCCAGCAGCATGCCCAGAGCAAGACCTCTGGCACAGGAATCCCCGCCGCCCATGACATTTTCCACCAGCGCTTCGGCCGGTGCGTTTTCATACCGGACGGCCAGATGCACCACGCTCATGAACGCGCCCTTCATGCCGCATGCCTGCCCGAAGCGTGATACCGCTTCGCATCCTTCCAGAGCGGCGTGCATGTCGGCAAATGCCAGCCAGTCCTGTGCGGGCAGCTGCGCATAATCAGCCCCGGCAGCCGTGGCGAGCGCCTGCGGAACGTTCTGCCCCTGCAGCAGGGCGTGTGCGGCGCGCGCCATAAATTCCGCACCGTCGGCAACCAGCACGGAGCCGTGAGTCATCAGGCATTGTGCGCGGGCGGCAGCCGCCAGTCTGTCCTCATGGTCTCCCAGTACGGCAAGCAGAGGTGCGACCCGTGACGCGCCGGAAAAATCGGAAGTCACGGCGCCGGTTTTGTCCGGAGGCAGTCCTTCTGTAAACCGTGTCAGCGCATCGCGCGATGCCCTGTCCATATACCCGTTGTAATGCACCATCATCTGCTGCCATCTGGCGGCAAAACGTGCCAGCGAAAAATCGCCGGTTTCCGCCACAGCTTCAAGCAGCAGCAGGGTCTGGTCGCCGTAGTGCGACAGGTCGCCCGCTTCTTTGCCCGCATGGTGGGTGTTCAGGCGCGGGGCAAGCAGTCTGTCCACTCTGCCCAGTTCGCGCGTAATGCGTTCCCGGTCATATTCCCAGTGTGCGCCCAGCGCCAGCGAATCAGCCACAAATGAGGCCAGAATGGCCGAACGGATTTTGCTCATACAGCCCTCCTTGGTCAGAGCCGGTCTGTATTTTTACCTACGGTAAGCCAACAGACAGGCTTTGGCTATGTGCAGAAGGCGTAACTGCGGCAATAAAAAAGGCGGCACCCCGCAGGGTGCCGCCGGAAAGACGCAAAAAACCGTCAGAAAGCTACTGCACAGTACAGGTTTCCTTGGCTGAACGCACGAGGGTGTCTTTCATTTCAGCCACATAGTCTTTTACTTTGTCAGACTTTTTCCATTCCTCGAACATGCTTTTCCATGTGCTGAATTCCATGAAGGATTTGTCCAGCTGCTCTTCGTGCGACTGCACCCAGATGTTAAAGAGCTGCATTTCCAGCTGGAAGACGGAGCTGTCAAAAACTCGCGCCGCCAGATCATTGCGCATGGTGCGGCCTTCCAGACTGGTGGCCACAAAGGTGCAGACGGCGTTGCGCGACGATTCAAAGGTGATTTCTTTATTGTTCAGAAGCTCCAGCATGCCGGCCAGATGAGCATAATCCTTGGTGATATGCTCTTCCGCCTGTTCCGGAACACGGATAAGCAGAGCGGAATCTTCTTCTTCGTTGATAAAATAAAAGCGAAGCCAGTTTTCAAACATCATGACTTCGACAATCTGGTTAAGGGCCTTGCCGAATTCCGTGGACATGAGAACTCCTCGATTCCTGATCTGGCGCGGATTGCGCGTGTGCAGACTATGGACACTCAGCAGGGCGGCGTCAAGTCCAAAATTTCACAAAGTCCGCAGAGCCTGCAGTGCAGTGTTCCGCCGGCGGATACGGCGCCGCCGTCACCCGGCACGGAAAGCCGCAAACACGGAAGAATGCGATATAACGTACCCCGCGGACTTGGACAACTGCCCGGCTTTTGCTATGAATAGTGCTTGCATGTGAGTCGGCTTTGCGGTAATGGGCTTCTCCCTTGCGGCCTTTGCAGGGGATTCCCGCCGCGGTCGCCCGCAATCACATGGCAGGCCTGCCGGTCTGCTGCATACGCGCAAGGCTCTGCCTCGCACCGGAAAATATCATGTTACCCAAGATAGCTCTCATCGGTCGCCCCAACGTGGGCAAATCCACCCTTTTCAACAGGCTGATCCGCAGCAACAGAGCCATAACCCATGACCGTCCCGGAGTAACCCGTGACCGCATGGAAGGCTATGTGAAAGTGGGAGACCGGAAGTTCATCATTATTGACACCGGCGGCATAACGCTGGACGAACACGCTGCCGTGGCGGAAGGGCCGGACGAACTGCGCGGGTTCGAGGCGGAGATTCTGCGCCAGACGGAAGAGGCCATTGCCGATTCCGTGGCCTTGTGCCTGGTTGTGGACGGACGCGAGGGGCTGACTCCCTTTGACGAAAGTCTGGCCGCGTATGTGCGCAAATCGGGCAAGCCCGTGCTGCTGGCCGTCAACAAGGTGGACGGCGAAGAAATGGCCGACCTGTACATGGCCGAATTCCATACGCTGGGCTTTCCGGTCATCCCGCTTTCCGGCGCTCACGGATTCAATGTGCGGGAATTCAGCGGCGAGTTGTTTGATCTGCTGCCTCCCGAAGACGAAGACGCCCCGCAGGAAGAAGAGGAACGCCCCCTCAAACTGGCCATGCTGGGCCGCCCCAATGCGGGCAAGTCTTCGCTGGTCAACGCCCTGAGCGGCAGCCGCCGCATGATTGTTTCCGATGTGGCGGGCACCACCCGCGACAGCGTGGATATTGCCGTGGAACTGGGCGGCAGGCGCTATGTTTTTGTGGATACGGCCGGAGTGCGCCGTCGGGCAAAGATTCAGGACCCTGTGGAACGGTACAGCGTCAACTCTTCGCTCAAGTCGACAACCAAGGCCGATGTGACGCTGGTGGTGCTGGATGCGGTGGAAGGTCTGACACAGCAGGACAAGCGTCTCATTGATCTGCTGGACGAGCGCAAGACGCCGTTCATGCTGGTGATCAACAAAATTGACCTTGTGCCCCGGGATGGCCTGACCGCGTTGAAGCGTCTGTACGATGATGCCCTGACATTCTGCAAGCATGTGCCCATCATGTACATTTCTGCGCGCAGCGGCCGCGGAGTGGACAAGCTGCTGCCCATGGCCCGTAAAATTAACAAGGAATGTTATGTGCGCGTGGGTACGGGGCTGCTGAACCGGACACTTACGGAAGCCGTCACCCGTCACCAGCCGCCGGTGGTCAAACGGGTGCGTCCCAAATTCTTTTATCTGACACAGGCGGAAACCAACCCGCCGACGTTTGTGTTTTTTGTCAACGACCATGAGCGTATTCAGGAGTCGTATGCGCGGTATCTGGAAAAATTCATGCGGAAACGGTTTGAAATCGAGCATGCCCCCATGCGGGTGCGTTTCCGGTCGAGCCACACCAAAAACCGTGACAGAAAAAAATAGGCACTCTGCCCTGCCCGTATACTGAACGGCGCCGGATTCCACAGGAATCCGGCGCCGTTTTTGTCTGTCCGGTACATGATGCCGCCGTGCTGGCGGCATGGCCATCAGCGGCCTGCCTGATCGGCTTTTTTTTCCGTTCCGGCGGCGTTCATGGCGTCGGGTGCTTCCATGGCCAGCTGCTGGCGTGACTGCGGTCCGCCGAAGTTCATTATGAGCATGCCGGCAAAGGCATCATCGCGGCCCTGCCGCAGCCGGTATACTTCAACCCTGTACAGCGATTCTCCGGTGTCCAGCGAAAAGCCCGGCATAAAGTCTTCCCGCCGTACGGACAGCCCTGCCTCGTCGTCCACGCCGTCTCTGGTCATGCCGATAATGTTTACCCGGTACCCTGCCAGCGGGCGCACGGCGAACACCTTGTTCACCGAAACGATGTCGCCGGGACTTGCGGCAACGGTGCGGCCGTCTATGTCCAGCGTCACGCTGTGCAGTGTATCGTCGAAATCAAAATACTGCGGTCTTATGGCGGTGAGTCTGCGGTTGCCGTAGTACACGTCAAAGGACCCGCTCTGCGGCAGCAGCGTGACCAGCGGGCGCAGGGGCGAAAAGGTTACCGGACGGTCTTTGCGCATGGGCACATAGTTGACCGCGCGGCGTATGTCGTCCAGCGGCAGTGTGATGCGGCCGTCATACAGGCGCATGGCTACGTCGCGTTCTATGGCGGCGTATACCCCGCCTTTGGTCAGCGGAAAGTGCCGCCGGAACTGTATGCCCATCTGGCGCATGAACGATTCGAGAATCTGCAGATGGTAATAGGCGCGGATATGTGTGGGAAACTGTTTGCTGGCTTCAATTCCGAACGCCGGTTTGCCGTGCAGGATGGCGAAATAGGTCAGGGTCTTTTCCATTTCGCGGTCGCCCATGCTGGTATGGGTGTTTTTCAGGTAATACCGGTGGGCGGTGTCCAGCAGTTCGCTGTTGACGTGGTCAACGGCGTTTCTGGCCAGCAGCTCCAGATTGCTGAACCGTTGTGCCTTTATGTCCGACTGGTCAATGATGACGGACTGGCCCCACCGGTTGGGATTGCGTTGCGCGTCTTCCCACTGCGGCCGGTAGAAACCGCTGCCGTCATGCAGATTGAGCACGGCGTCCACTCTGGGGTCCAGAATGATGGATTTGATGCGCGCCACGGTGTCAAATTCGGGATCGCGTCGGGGCAGGCGGGCGAATTTGCGGTTCATGTCGCCATGTATGCCGCGTGACCGCTTGATGATGCTGGGAAAATTGAGGTCGGGCACCACCCAGACACTGCCGCGGGTTATGGTGTAATGCGAAGCCACAAGCGAGGCGGCATTGAAACCGCCGGGTTCGTCTCCCTGTATGCCGCCGACAATAAGCAGCGTGGGGCCGGATGCCGAAGCCGTGGCGTTTGCCGCCGCCGGAGTGTCTGTGCCCAGGCAGTGCAGGGTGAAGTCAAGCGCCGGAGCGGTGCGGCTGACACATTGGGCGGCAGCCGCAGATCCCGTGACGGACAGCAGCAGGCAGATGATGACGGCGGCAATACACTTCATGAAGGTACCTTTACATGCCACGGCTCGAAACGCACGCCCAGCAGGTTGTCCTGCGGATAGCGCAGCGTGATGTAGCCGCGTTTTTCAAGCTGTTTGAAGACTTCCGTTTCTGTGAAGCGCGCGGTGAAATTGGCTTCTCCGAAGCCTTTTTTGCCCACATCGAAGTCGCTTACGGCGTGAAACGAATAGCCCGGAGGCGCCAGCGAGCGCGAAGCCAGCGACAGGTTTCCCTGTGCGGCCACAGCCTTGTTGAGAAAGAGCAGAAACTGCTTCACCACGCCGCGTACGCCGGAGGTGAGCACCACCTCGTCGCCGAGAATGGAGCGTATGGTGTGCCATGTGCGTTCGGGGCGCCCCCGGAACAGCCAGTTGCCCGTGTAGGGCACTTTTGTCACCTCGCGCTGGGGGATGCGGGCGGTAAGTCTGTCCACGGGTTTGGTGCCGTAAAAGCCGTAGCGGGTGGCATCTTCGTGAAACAGTTCATCCAGCAGGTCTTTTTCCTCACTGGTAAAAGGCCCGATGGCAGGGTAGCTTTGCGCATAGCGCAGCGCGGAATCAAAACCGAGAATGCAGAAGTTGCCGTGTCCCACAACCTGTTCGGTGCGGGCAAGGCGTTCTGCGGCGCTTTGCAGTACGGCCAGCCTGTGTGCCGGCAGCACAATGTCCGCCGGATCGGGCGCGTCAAACCGCAGCATGCGCGAAACGTAGTCGCGTACGGGCGATTCGATGAGTCCCTGCTGCGGAAAAAAACTGGTAAGCACGGCAGCCCCGGCAGGGCCGCCCTGCAGGGCCAGTGCGGCGCATGTGCCGGAAACAAGGGCGAGAAAGGATCGTCTGTTCATATGGTTCCGTGGCAGTATGTGTGACGGACACCGCGCCGGACGGCATGAACCTGCGGCGTCACCCTGCCATGCATTGTAGATGAAAAAGCGCCGCAACACAAAGCATCGCGTGCGCTCCCGCTTGACCAGACGGGCTGTGTTCTTTTAGCGTGCGTTGTTGGCTTGAGTGCAATCATTCTCGTCGCTCCGCATGGGAGTCTGACGCAACCCGCGTCTGCGCAAGGGCGCGTAAAGGGGTTTACTAATGGTCCAGAAATCGGAAACGATCTGGTTTGACGGCAAGCAGGTTGCATGGGACGATGCCAATGTGCACGTTTTGACCCACACCCTGCATTACGGTCTGGGCGTGTTCGAGGGAATCCGCGCCTATAAGTGTGTTGACGGCACTTCCGCCGTGTTCCGCCTGCGCGAACATGTCGAACGCCTGTTTGCTTCGGCCCGCATTCTGCGCATGGAAATTCCCTATACCGTCGACCAGCTTGTGGATGCCGTGGTGGAAACGCTGCAGCGCAACAAACTGGACGAAGGCTATATCCGCCCCTTGAGCTTTGTGGGCGCGGGTGCCATGGGTGTGAACCCCGGCAGCAACCCCATACAGACCATCATTGCCACGTGGCCCTGGGGCGCGTATCTGGGTGAAGAGGCGCTGGAAGCGGGCATCCGCGTAAAAACCAGTTCCTTCCAGCGCCATCATGTAAACGCCATGATGACCAAGGCAAAGGCCGTGGGCAACTATGTAAACTCCATTCTGGCCAAAACAGAAGCTCTTGCAGACGGTTACGACGAAGGGCTGATGCTGGATACCGCGGGATTTGTTTCTGAAGCCACCGGCGAAAACATTTTCATCGTGCGCGGCGGCGTTATTAAAACAACGCCCCTTACGTCCATACTGGACGGTATCACCCGCAACAGCCTGATGACGCTGGCCGGTGATCTGGGCTACACCGTGGTGGAACAGCAGTTCACCCGCGATGAGCTGTATGTGGCCGATGAAGCCTTTTTCTGCGGCACTGCGGCGGAGGTCACTCCCATACGTGAAGTGGACCGCCGCGTTATCGGCGCCGGCAAGGCCGGACCGGTCACCAAGCATCTGCAGACCGAGTACTTCAAGCTTGTAAAGGGTGAAAATCCCAAGTACGCACACTGGCTGCATCAGTATTCACTGTAGCGGCATACGCCTTTCCGGCCGGCCCTGCCTCGGCAGGGCCGGTTTTTCACCCTTTTAGCCCCCCCACTTATGAGTCACGCATCGCTAACCGCAAAATACAGGCCGCAGACCTTTGCCGACGTTGCCGGACAGGAAACCGTCAAAGCCATTCTGTCACGGGCCGCGGCCGAAAACAGGGTCGCGCCTGCCTACTTGTTCAGCGGTACGCGCGGGGTGGGAAAAACCACCATCGCGCGTATTTTTGCCAAGGCGCTTAATTGCACCCGCGGTCCGGCCGCGGAACCCTGCAACGAGTGTGAACAGTGCCGCAAGATAACGCAGGGCATGGCTGTGGACGTGGTGGAGATTGACGGCGCCTCCAACCGCGGCATTGATGACGCCAAACGCCTCAAGGAAGCCATCGGTTATGCCCCCATGGAAGGCCGGTACAAGGTTTTCATCATCGACGAGGCGCACATGCTCACCCGCGAGGCGTTTAACGCGCTGCTGAAAACGCTGGAAGAGCCGCCGGCCAATGTCACCTTTGTCATGGCCACCACCGAGCCGCATAAATTTCCCGTAACCATTGTCAGCCGCTGTCAGCATTTTATTTTCAAACGGCTTACCGAAAACGGACTGGCAGCGCATCTGGTGCGCATTCTTGAGCGCGAAGGCACAGGATACGAGTCTGAAGCGGTCAAGCTTATTGCCCGCCGTGCCGCCGGCAGCGTACGCGACTCCATGTCTTTGCTGGGACAGGTGCTGGCACTGGGCAGCGATTCTCTGACCGTGGCGGATGCCCGGGGTATTCTGGGGCTTGCCGGACAGGAGTTGTTTTTCCGCGTGGCCGACGCCATCAGGCGTCAGGACTGTGTCGGTGTTTCCACCGTGTTGCGCGATGTTCTTGATCAGGGACTTGATCTGGGCTTTTTTTTGCGCGAGCTGACAGGCATGTGGCGCAACCTGTTCATGTTGCGTCAGGCCGGTGAAAGCGCATTGCCCCTGCTGGACCTGCCCGAAGAAGAAGCCCGTCAGTGGCTTGAATGGGCACCGCAGTTTGCCCTGTCGCACATCCATGCCTGCTGGCAGATGACTCTGGAAGGACAGCGGCGCGTGCTGAACAGCCTTGAACCGGCCATGGCGCTGGAACTGCTGCTGCTCAATCTTGCATTCATGCCGCGCCTGCTGGGTATGCAGCAGGCTTCGCAGACGGCGCCTGCTCCGGTGCCCGTGGCCGGTGACGGACCTGCTCCTTCCGGCGGTTCGTCCGGTACTCCGCCGGCGGGCGGACATGCTGCTCCGCCCCGCTCTGCCCCGTCTGTCCCGTCTGTCCCGGACCCTGCCGGTACTTCCGGTCGTGTTGCGGATGCGGCGGAACCGCAACAGCAGGCGCAGGCAGACAGTACAGCGCCCCCCCCCGCCGAGGATGCTCCGCCGGGGCAGCCCGAGCCGTCCGGCCCCGCCACGTGGGAGGGTTTCGCGCAGTTCTGCCTGCAGCAGAACGGTCAGGACGGCAAAAGCCTGCGACTCCTGCGGCAGATAAAAGGTGAACTGCGTGACGGGGTGCTGCATATCACCCCCGCGTACCAGATGCAGCGCGACCGTCTGACACAGCCGGAAATGGCAGCCGCTCTGGAGACTCTGGCCCGCAGCTACTGGGGTGCGGGTGTTACAGTGGCGGTGGGTGAACCCACCGAACAGCGCAAGGCCATCTCGGACCTGCGCAAGGAACTGGATGACCACCCTGCCGTACAGCTTCTGAAAGAAGAGTTGGGAGCGCGTGTGCTGGCGGTGCGGTATATGGAAAAAAATAACAACGACTGATAACGGCGCTGGCCGTATACAGACATTCCCGGAGGATCATATGAGAGGCATGCAGGATATGCTGCGTCAGGCGCAGATTATGCAAAAGAAGATGACCGAGCTTCAGGAACAGCTTGGCGAGCGCACCGTGGATGCCAGTGCAGGCGGGGGCATGGTTTCAGTAACCGTGTCCGGCAAGCAGGAACTGCGCGCCATTAAAATAGACCCCGCTGTGGTGGACCCGCAGGATGTGGACATGCTGCAGGATCTTGTGCTGGCAGCCATCAATGAAGGGATGCGCCTTTCCAAGGAAATGGTTGAAAAAGAAATGGGTGCTCTGACCGGCGGCCTGAAAATTCCGGGGCTGATGTAACGCCGTGACAGCGCAACGATTGCCTGAACCGCTCAAAGCGCTGGTGGACAGGCTGGCCCGTTTGCCCGGTCTGGGACCAAAATCCGCCCTGCGCATGGCCATGACCCTGCTGAAATGGCCCGAAAGTGAAACCCGCGGTCTGGGTGCCGCCATAGCGCAGCTGCGCGACAACCTGCACCTGTGCAGACGTTGCGGTTCGCTGACGGATGTGGACCCATGCGCCATATGTACCGACGCCACGCGCGGGCGCGATACGCTGTGTCTGGTTTCGGAGTGGGACAGCCTGCTGGCGATGGAAGACGGCGGATTTTACAAAGGGCAGTATATGATTCTGGGCGGGCTGCTGGCTCCGCTGGATAATGTGAATCCTGAATCGCTGGAGCTGGAAAGACTGCGCCGCAGACTGGCCGAAGGCGAAGTGCGGGAAATCATTCTGGGGCTGGGAACCACGCTGGAGGCGGAAAATACGGCTTCGTACATCCGCAGCATGGTGAACCGCGATTTTCCGCAGGTTCGCGTGACCCGTCTTGCACAGGGCATACCGCTGGGCAGCGAAGTGAAGTTCATAGACAAGGAAACATTGCGCCAGTCGTTGCAGTTCCGGCAGGATCTGTAACCGCAGGCCGCAGAACGCCATTTGTAACGAATGCGTAAAACAGCTTCCGGTCGTGCCGCAGGCTGCCCGACATATCCGGTCATACCCCGCTCCGGCGCATCATGCGCCGGACAGGAACCACCGGAGTCTGGCCCTGCCGTAAAACCGGAGCTGTTTTTGTTTTGTACTCCGTCCGCCGGAGGCGTCTTCATGTATGCTTGTGTAATGTCTCCGACGGGCAAGGGGAATGATTCCCCTTGCATCCCCCGTTGCGCCCGTCGGGGACCGGTCAGCTGTGCCTTTTCGGGCGTTCAGGGCGGCATCACCGGCACGGAGCAAGGCATTACAACGCGCCGCACGCGGGGAAAACGGCTTCCGCGGGTTCGCGCATTGAGGGTGCAGGGAGATCATCTCCCTGCCCGCCGGAGGCGTCTTCATGTATGCTTGTGTAATGTCTCCGACGGGCAAAGGGAATGATTCCCCTTGCATCCCCCGTTGCGCCCGTCGGGGACCGGTCAGCTGTGCCTTTTTGGGCGTTCAGGGCGGCATCACCGGCACGGAGCAAGGCAGCACAACGCGCCGCACGCGGGGAAAGCGGTTTCCGCGGGTTCGCGCATTGAGGGTGCAGGGAGATCATCTCCCTGCCCGCCGGAGGCTTTTCTTTCGCGGGCGCTCATCTGTCAGAACGTAAAGCTGCTGCGGCAGCGGGAATTCCACCATGAACATGTATTGTATCATCATACTGGCGGCGGTGACGGGCAGTTGGCTGTTGCAGACCACAGCGGCGGTGCTGGGGCTGGGGAGGACAGGAGCTCCGCTGCCTGCGGGTACAGGGCTGGATATGGAACCGGCGCGGCGCGAACGTATGCAGCGGTATGTGGCTTCCGGAATGCGTCTGAACATCGCCGAGGACACGGCTGGTACGGCGGTGTTTCTGGTGTTCTGGCTTTGCGGGGGCTTTGGGGTCGCGGATGCGCTGTCGAGGTCTGCCGGTGCGTTGCTTGGCGGCTTTGCAGGGGGTGGTCCGGCGGTAACCGGAATCATGACCGGTCTGTTTTTCTTCGGCCTGCTGGGAGTGCTTTCGTCGCTGGCAGGTCTGCCTTTTTCTTTGTGGCGGACTTTTGTGCACGAAGAACGCTTCGGCTTCAACAGAACAACTCCGCTGACGTTTGTTGCGGACAGGCTGAAAGCCGGATTGCTGGTTGCCGTTATGGGCGGCCCGCTGGCGGCCGGTGTGTTGTGGTTGCTGGCCCTGTACGGTCCGGAAGCGTGGCTGCCCGTATGGCTGCTGGTCAGTGTGTTTTCGTTGCTGGTGTCTTTTCTGGCTCCGTGGTATCTGCTGCCGCTGTTTAATACCTTTACTCCGCTGCCGCAGGGCGCATTGCGCAGTGCCATAGACAGATATGTGACAGGACAGGGGTATACGCTGTCGGGACTTTTTGTTGTGGACGGGTCGCGGCGCAGCGCCAAGGTCAATGCTTATTTTACGGGTCTGGGCAGGCAGCGCCGCATAGCGCTGTTTGATACGCTGCTGGAAAAACTGGATGACGATGAAGTTGTGGCGGTTGTGGCGCACGAGGTGGGGCACTGCACACTGGGCCACATACCGGTGATGCTGGGGCTGAGCGTGGCACGCACCGGACTGATGCTCTGGCTGCTTTCTTTTTTTCTGACGGAGCCGCAGCTTTTTGCGGCGTTCGGTGTGGAGCAGGTGTCATACCATGCCGGTCTGGTCTTTTTTTCGCTGCTGTTCACTCCGGTGTCTTTGTTTACCGGTGTGGGCTTCCATGCTTTGCTGCGGCGCAATGAATACGCCGCGGATGCCTTTGCAGCGCGCACCACAGGACGTCCGGATGTGTTGTCTTCCGCGCTGCGTAAACTGGCATCCGAAAATATGACTAATCTGAACCCGCATCCGTTGCAGGTTGCTCTGCACTACACACACCCGCCGCTGGTGCAGCGGCTGCAAGCTCTCGGCGCGTTGCCGGTACGGCGCGGCTGACGCCGTAGACTGCTGCCGGCTGCGGTGCCCGCGACCGGCCGGTACGGTCAGCTGCGTGCCGAAACATCGTCGGGGCGTGAGCTGTGCGGCACTCCTGTTCCGGCAGCCAGAGTGTTCTGTATGCAGTGCTGCAGCTCCTTGGGGTCAATGGGTTTTGCGATGAAGCTGCTGGCTCCGCGGCGGAGCAGTCTGGCAATCTGGCGCAGTCCCACCACGCCGGAAGTGATGATGACAGGCAGTCCCTGCAGCCTGTCGTTGCTGCGCAGCATACCCACCAGTTCCATACCGTCCAGCCCGGGCATGCGCACGTCGGTGATCATCAGGTCTATGTCCGGATCATTCTGCAGGCGTTCCCAGGCTGTTCTGCCGTCTGCCACATCAAGCACTTTGTGGCCGTAAGAAGTCACTATATCACGTAATATCCCACGCGTTATGGGGTCGTCTTCTACTATGAGTATGGTCGGCATATAATTTCTCCGAAAAAGCAAAGGGCGGTTTCATGCCTGACTAGTACCCTGAACGAGGGCAAGGATTGATGATATTTTAGTCCTCAGGCGTGGCACTGCTGAACGCCTGTTATGCGTTCACCGGATGATAATGGCAAGTGCTGCCGCCGGTTTCGGCGGGTCAGGCTTGTGGAAAACGGACTTTCTGCCTTCCTGCACCATAAAGCTGTTATTCTATGGTTATGGTGCATTAGGATATTAGATTTTTGTCTGTATGCTTTTTACAGACGACAGGAAGCGTGCCGCGGCGTTGTGTTGCGGCACGCTGCGCGGACAGCGGGTTTATTGCGGGTCTGATGTCCTGTAGATAAAGGGAATCAGGTCGTCGGGCACGGGGGCTGTGGCCGATTGTTCAAAAAAATGCAGCAGTGTTTCAACCTGTCTGATGAAGTTGCCCAGACGCAGTCCCTTGCATGTTTCGGGAAATGACCTGAGATGCCCCAGACCCTTTGTGCACAGCCGCTGCGCGGCGTTGCGGTTGCCGCGGCGGTCGTGCCACAGGCCGGCGGCTATCTGCAGAACTCCCTGATACAGTTCGCGTTCGGGGCTGGTTTCCGCCAGCCACAGCATGTCCAGTATTTCATGGCTTTCGTACCAGTCGCCGGCGTTGAACATTTCCACAGCTTCAAAAAGCTCGCGCATGGCGATGCCTTTGCACATGGGCCGCGTTTCGGTGAGATCTGTCATATGTTTCATTGTATCCCGAAAAAGGCGCGGGCGTTGTTTCCGCACCGGGTCCAGAGTTCTGCGGGGTCGATTCCCAGACATCGGGCCACACAGGCCCCGGTGAATGCTGCCAGCGCGGGTTCGTTGCGTCTGCCGCGCCACGGTACGGGTGTCAGGTACGGGCAGTCTGTCTCCAGCATCAGTCTGTCTGCCGGTATGACAGAAAGCGCTTCACGCAGGGCGTTGTTGGCCGGATAGGTGACGGGGCCGGGAACGGAGACATGCCAGCCGTTGCGCACAATGCGTTCAGCCAGTGCCGTGTCCGCGCCGAAGCAGTGCCACAGCAAAGGACGTCCCGCAAACCCTTCCGCTTCAAGCAGCCGCACGGTGTCTTCGTCGGCATCGCGCGAATGAATGACCACGGGTTTGTCTATCTGAACGGCCATGCGCAACTGCATGACAAAGGTTTTCTGCTGCAGTTCCCTCGGGTGGTCGTCCCAGTAGTAGTCCAGCCCTATTTCGCCCACGGCTTTCAGCCGCGGGTCAGTGGCAAAGGCCTGCTTCATGGCAGTGACGGCATTTTCGTCGCAGGCGTCGGCATCGCAGGGGTGCAGCCCCAGAATGAAAAAAACCTGCGGATAAGCGTCGAAAAGATGGCGGTTTTGCGCCCATGCCTGAGGGCCCAGAAAAACCTGTCCGATGTGGGAGACGCCTGCTTCACGCGCACGGGTCAGTATTTCGTCAAGGTCGGGCCGCAGGGCGTCCAGATCCAGATGGGCATGGGAGTCCACACCGACCGGCGGAAGTCCGAGCGTATGCGCGGCAGGGGGCGGAGTTTTATGTTTGCTTTTTGACATGGGCGGATATCCGGCGGACAGACTAAGAGAATATGTTTCCGAGGGCGGCCTGCGACCACAGGTCGAGCACAGCCTCACGTTGTTTTTCCAGTGAATAGTGCGAAACGGTTACCTGCGCATTTTTACGTACGGAGTCAAGAGGCGCGCAGGGCTCTGTGCGCGATGTTTCCACCAGTGATACCGCGTGTTCCAGCGCCAGCGCCGCGGCGGGCACATCTGCGTCTGCGGCAAAAAAACCGTTACCGTCCCACGGCGTTTCATGTGGCGGACGCATGGGCCACCACGGGGTGTAGCCCTGCGGCATGGCCTGCCGCATGTAGTCCCAGCCGCCCATGCCTGAAAAGCCTGTTACCACGCAGCCGCAGGCCATGGCCTCCAGCGGTGGCAGCGGACAGCCTTCGGGAAAACCAGTGGCAAGAAAAATATCGGCCTGACGCAGCTCTTCCGCCACCTGCCGGTGCGTCAGCCCGTGCAGTTCGCGCCACTCAACCTGTGCACCGCCGTGCTGTGCCCGCCGTGCTTCAAAAAATTCCCGTATGCGTACGGCCAGAGCTTTGTTTTTGCGGGGCATCCATGCAATGCGCACCGGACCGTCCGGTCTGGCGGCAGGAGCGTGGAACAGCGCAGTGTCTATGCCCGGGCGCAGTACCGGTCCCTGTCTGCCGGTGGCTTCACGCGTGAACCATGCCACCGGCTGTGAAACATTGAGAAAAGAGACCGGAAGCCTGTTCCAGTGCACCCCCTGCGGCAGAGCGGAAAGCAGATAGGCCCAGTTCTGCACATACACGACGGAACGCGCACCGGCCTGAAGTCCGGGGGTCAGGGCGTTTACCCATCCTTCGGGTACCAGCCAGATGTCCTGCGGCGTCAGACGCAGGCTGTCCCACCGTACAACGGGAATATCCGCATGGTCGTCTCCGGCGGGCATGGTGTCTTCACGGGGGACAAGACATACCCCGTAACCGCCCTGATGCAGATGCCGGGCCAGCTGAAGCAGCACGGCGGTGCCTCCGGTGGCTTTTTTCAGCGGGGGAATGAAAATGCAGGTGCGCATCATGTGCTCCTGTGCGTGGCGGTGCAGTCGGAATACTGTTTTGCTGCGGGGCGGACTGATGGCCGCCCCGCGGAAGGTTATGATCTGTCTTTGTCTGCGGCGGCAAAGGCCCGGGCAATGCTGGCCGTATACGGGGGGCGCAGCACGCCCTGCTCAGTCACGATGCCTGCGATAAGGTGCGCGGGTGTGACATCAAAGGCGTAGTTGTATACGGGTACGCCTTCGGGCGTTATGCGGGTTTCCCCCACATGTGTCACCTCTTCCGCCGGGCGTTCTTCGATGGGTATCTGCTTTCCGGAGGGCGTGGCACGGTCGATGGTGGAAAGAGGGGCGGCCACATAGAAAGGGATGCCGTGTTCGCGGGCCAGCAGGGCCACGGAATAGGTGCCTATCTTGTTGGCGGCATCGCCGTTGGCCGCAATGCGGTCGGCTCCCACAACCACTTTCTGCACCATGCCGCGCTGCATCAGCAGGCCGCATGCGTTGTCGCACGCCACGGTTACGGGAATACCGTCCTTGTGCAGTTCGTATGCCGTCAGACGTGCACCCTGCAGAAACGGCCGTGTTTCGTTGGCGATAACGGTTATACCGGTCCTGCCGGCATCCACTGCCCCGCGTACCACACCCAGCGCCGTGCCGTAACCTGCTGTGGCCAGCGCACCGGCGTTGCAGTGGGTCATTATACAGTCATTATCCTGTATCAGCGTGGCTCCGTGTCTGCCTATGGCTCGGTTGATGCTTTTGTCCTCTTCGTGGATGGCTTCTGCCTCGTCCAGCCACCGTGCGATAAGGGTGTTCAGGTCGGGGTCGCCCATGCTTTTCCAGACAGAGCGCATGCGTTCCACGGCCCAGCGCAGGTTGACCGCCGTGGGGCGTGCCTGTGCCAGTTTTTCAAGCAGGGTATCCAGTTCTTTCTGCCATTGCGCGTGCGGGGCGGGATGACCTGCCTCATACGCGGCAAGGCAGCAGCCGTAGGCCGCGGTGACGCCTATGGCCGGTGCGCCGCGCACCACCATGGTCTGCAGAGCGTAAATGGTGTCAGCCACGTCGTTGCAGTAAAAATCTTCTTCCACGGTGGGCAGCACGCGCTGGTCCAGCAGGATGAGCGTTCTGTCCTGCCGCGAGTATCGGATATGGGTCTCCATGGTATGTGATTCTCCGGAGCGGTATATGATGACAGGGAATGCGCCGCATGCGGGACATGGAATCCCGTCGGCATTGTTATGCAATATATGCCACGGTGTAGCCTTATGGAGGGCTTGCTGGCAACCCCGGCTGCAGAGTGCGGGTGGTACACATTGCCCTGCGGTACGCTTCGGTCTATTATGTTCCGGCAACTGATAAAGGAAAACGGCATGATGCATATATATGGAAAAGATGCGCCCCCCCGCGGGCACCAAAGCGCCGCGGCGGAGGCTGCATGGTGAATGCTGCCGCGGTGGGCAGGCTGCTGGCGGTGCCGCTGGGACTATTTGCGGCGGCGGCTCTGGCCGGTCTGTTTATGAATACGCTGCCGCCTTCCGCCGGAGAGGTGGCCCCCTATGCGGCGTGGGCGGCTCTGGCCGGGGGAATGCCTCTGGCGGAGCGCTTCAGAAGAAGCCGCGCCGTTTTTGTTCTGCTGCTGGGGTGCGGCGTGTTTCTGTTGCTGTACAATGTGCTTCCGGCGCTGGGCGACGCCACCCGCGTGCGGCTGTGGTACGGCATTGTGCTTACCCTGCTGCCCTGCAATCTGCTGCTGTTTGCCTTTCTGGAAGACAGAGGGGTTTTTTCGCGCTGGGGCATGGGCATGCTTGCATGGCTGCTGGGGCAGTTCATGACGGCGGCCTTTATTGTGCGCGGCGGCGGTGTGCTGCTGGCGACATCGCTGGGCAGAACCATGCAGCGCGCTGTGGAGGGCTGGGTTTATGCCTCTCCCCTGCCCGGCTGGTTCGACAGCTGGACTCCGCTCACGCAGCCTGCCCTGCTGCTTGTGCTGCTTGCTGCCGTGGTGCTTGTGGTGCGTGTCGTCCGGCTGGAAGACGGCTTCAGTGCAAGTCTGCTGGGCACTCTGCTCAGCCTGACAGCCGCGTTTCACGCTGTGGGCAACGGGCCGGTGGTCAGCCTGTTTGTGGCCGCGGCCGGTGCCGCCCAGCTGACAGCATTATTCCGCGATTCCTACAGCATGGCTTTTGTGGACGAGCTAACCGAGGTACCGTCGCGGCGTGCGCTGATGGCGGATGCGAAAAAGCTGGGCGGAAGCTATTGCGTGGCCATGGCCGATGTGGATCATTTCAAAGCTTTTAATGATACATACGGCCACGATGTGGGCGATGACGTGCTGCGTATGGTGGCTGCGCGGCTGGCCGGAGTGGACGGCGGCAAGGTGTACCGTTATGGCGGCGAAGAGTTCACCATTCTGTTTCCACGTCTGGGCAAAGCCGAAGCCAGACCCCATCTTGAAGCCGTGCGGGAGGCTGTGGCAGCCATACCTTTCCGCATCCGTACCCGTAACAAAAGTGCCAAGGTGGTGCGCGATAAGTCAGTCACCGTGACTGTGAGCATCGGGCTGGCGCAGCGCGAAGACGGCGAAGACGACTTTGAATCGGTGCTGAAAAAAGCGGATAAAGCCTTATACAAGGCCAAAAAGGCAGGCAGAAACAAAGTCGCTCTGCTGTGAACGGCCCTGTCCTGCCTGTCTGTCCTGTCAGGCGTGCGGCGTTGTGCGTGTTTGCCGGTCGCGCCCTGTGGCATTTGTTGCTTGACAACCAGCGCTGCTGCTCATAAAGTCCTTTCTATGATTATCGACATTCCTTTTACTCATTCCGCACCTTGGTGGTGGCGCCTGAACGGGCGTCGTGGTGTGTAGTGGCCGGTAATCAGTAAGAACTATCGGAATTTCAGCACAAAACCGCGGCAGGAAAGCATCTGACCGCGGTTTTTTTGTGGTCTTGCATATCTGCCGGCAACAAGCCTTTTGCTTTCACTCAGGAGTATACCATGACCAGCGTTCCCTCTGCTGACGGATTTTTCGGCGCTTACGGCGGCCAGTATGTGCCGGATTCGCTCAAACCCATTCTGGACGAGCTTGCCGCCACGTTTGAACGGTACAGAAACGACCCCGGGTTTCTGGAGGAATTCAACTACTACCTTACCCGCTACTCGGGCCGCGAGACACCGCTGTATCTTTGTGCCAATCTGACACGGCGCCTCGGCGGGGCCAAAATATATCTCAAGCGCGAGGATCTGAACCATCTGGGTGCCCATAAGGTCAACAACACCATCGGGCAGATTCTGCTGGCCAAGCGCATGGGCAAAAAGAAAATCATCGCCGAAACAGGTGCCGGACAGCATGGCGTGGCCACTGCGGCGACAGCCGCGCTGATGGGCATGGAGTGCACCATATATATGGGGGCGGAAGACGTGGAGCGTCAGAAGCTCAATGTGTTCCGCATGCAGATGATGGGAGCCCGAGTGGTTCCCGCAACAAGCGGCCAGCAGACTCTTAAGGAAGCCGTCGACGAAGCTCTTGCCGCCTGGATACGCGAAGCCGATACAACGTTCTATCTGCTGGGTTCGGCCGTGGGGCCGCATCCCTTCCCGCTTATGGTACGAGAATTCCAGTCCGTCATAGGGCGTGAGCTGCGGGCCCAGATGCTGGAAGCCGAAGGCCGTCTGCCGGATTACTGCATCGCCTGCGTGGGCGGCGGTTCCAATGCCATCGGCATGTTTTCCGGTTTCATCAATGATGACGGCGTGCGTCTTGTGGGGGTGGAACCGGCGGGCCGCGGGCTTGAATACGGTGACCACGCCGCCACGCTGTGCTTAGGTGAACCGGGTGTCATGCATGGCTTTAATTCATATATGCTGAAGGATCAGGCAGGAGAGCCTGCGGCCGTGTACTCCATTTCCGCCGGGCTGGACTATCCCGGAGTGGGACCCGAGCACAGCCACCTTAAAGATCTGGGCCGTGCGGAATATGTAAATGCCAGCGATGCGGAGGCGCTCAGCGCATTTTTCGATCTGTCGCGTACAGAAGGCATCATACCTGCGCTGGAGTCAGCCCACGCACTGGCATACGCCATGCGTCTTGCGCCGACCCTGTCTTCCGACAAGATCATAGCAGTGAACCTGTCGGGCCGCGGCGACAAGGACGTGGCACAGGTGGAACGCATGGTCAGAGAGGGGCTTGTGACGCCATAAGGCTTTTCGGCCCGGCTTTTGTGAAAGTGTAAAGGAAGAGGCGGCCTTTTGCCGCCTCTTTTTATATAATAAAATCAGATTGTTGTCAGAAAAGTAGAAAAAGTTTAAAAAACTTGTTGACTCCGGAGGGGTTCTCCCATAGAACCTCCCTCTCGACGCGAGAGAGCAGCCACGACGCGAGAGAACGTAAGTGATCTCAGGAGGTTGCCTTAAGCGAGTTCTTTTAAAGTCTGTGGGTCGGAGCGGAAACAATTTTTTAAAAAAGTTGTTGACGGACAGAGCGCAAGTCGCTAGGTTCAAATTTCGCACTGGCGAAAAGGCACAGGCCTTAAGCGAGCGTAAAGCTCTTTGACAATTAAATAGCGAGTTGGACAGGAAATAAGTTCAGCTTTATTTTGGCCATAGAATTTTATGGCTTCAGTTTTCTAACTGGAGA
>NZ_AXWQ01000019.1 GCF_000482745.1 Oleidesulfovibrio alaskensis DSM 16109
GGCGGCGGGATGAATACCCCGTACCTTGTGAGCTTCGCAGATGAAGTGCTTCCCGTCTTCGCTGTAGACCAGCAGGGAAGAAAGATCGCCGATATCGTAACGTACCTGCACAGCATGTGTGCGGCTGTAGAGTTCCGGCGCGTAATACCGTTCCCCAAAGATGCGGATGCCTTCGCGAGAAAGTTTGCGGACTTCTTTAGCCATCATTAGATGACGCAGTTTTGCTTCGTCCACGCCGGAGCCGCGCCCGGCCATAAAAACTTCTGCAGGGCATCTGCCGTTCAGATGGCCACGCTGGGGTCGGTTAATGTATTGGTCCACCCACCTGGCCACGGCAACGTGTGTCTCTTCCATGGTCAATGCCCGGCAACCGGATGCGTCCCACACCTTGCGGTGCAATAGCTCGCCTCGGTTAAGGCGCGGGGGCTTGGATTCAATATCGCGGCCAACATACGAAGGCACCCATTGTTCCAGATCGTGCAGGGTCCCGAAAAATCGCTCCACGGTCTTTGACTGCCCGTGGTAGGGCCATGCAAAAATGGTGTGAACGTTGAGCTCTTGAAACAGCCCCGCAATGCCGGTCTGGCGGAAATCTACCCCGTTGAAGTATTTGGAACGAAAGGCCCGCCCGTTATCCAGATAAGCGATGAGGGGGTATTTGCCGAGGGTGAGCACCGCACGACGAAAGGCGGAGGCGATAGCCTGCGTATTTTCCGTAGGCATAATCTCCCAGCCTACTGGGCAGTTGGAGGCCATGTCATACCAGAGAACAAGTTCCATGCGCTGGGGCTTGCCCGTCCATGGGTTCAACGTCTCAAAGTTCAACACGTGGCCGTCTGCAACGAGGATGTCGCCAACTTCAATAAGGCTGTAATCCCGGTCGATGAAAAACGCGGCTTTGTCGTTCCAGGCTTTTTTGCCCTCGCGGGTGTACACCCATGTACCGAAGTTTGTAGCTTTCCACTGGTCGAGAAAACGGCGCATGGTGCGCTCTGCGGGGACCTCTAACCCCCGAGCTTTCATTGCCGCGGACGCCATGCGTATTGCTCCTGAGATGGAAGGGTGGTTAGGGCGCAGGACGGCCGAAAGTAACAACTCCGCGTGAGATTCCGTCATGGCCATACGTTCTGCATTTGCACCGCCGCGCCGGTCTACCAATGCGGCGGCCGACCCCTCTCGTTGTATTTGAACCTTCCAGCGCTCAATGCTTTTCCAGCTTACCTTGTCGCCGAGGACTTTCAGCAGAGCGGGCCATGCACCGCCCACATAAGCGAGAATGAACTTATCGCGTGCGGCGGATTTTGCTCCATGCGGCGATTTGTCGAGCCAGTCTGTATATAGGGCAACCAGATCGGCGCGGGCCAGCGCTTTGGACTTCTTCGATTCACTGACGGCGGCGGTTGCAAGAGTCAGTTTGGGAGCGCGGTCTAAAGCATCCAGCTGATCTTGTGCGCAGGCTGCAAGCAGCTTGGTACGCGTGGCCTCCGGCATGGATGATATGATCCACTCGTTGCCGCCACCGCGCCCGGCACGAGGGCGGGATTGCCAGCCCTCGCGTTCGGCGCGACGAGTTATCGTCATGACGGTGACGTTGAGGGCGATGGCAAGTTCCTTCGCCGTATATGCGTCTTTCGCCTTGGCCATGATGCCCTCTGTTACTCCCTTACCTGCAGCCGCAGAAAAACTTGCTTTATCATCCAACCTGCATTGCGAATGTCGCGGGGGAAGGTGAACTGAGCCGCTTCGCTCTCCACGCTAACAGTCTTAAATAAATAGTAAAACAGCATCGCGCCGTTCGCCAGGCAGAAGCCTATTGATGTTGCGTCTGATACAGTTTCAAAATCCATCATGCATTCTCCTGCTTCATATCCTCAGGCAAGCTGAGGTACTTTTCGGGACACCCCATATCTCGCAATTTCGCCAGCACTTCACGATCATTACGAGTGCCACGCACTGTTTCCTGTACCTGCTGTGGATACTTCCCGAGCTCCTTGGCAATCCGCAGCATGTTGGTGCCACGCAAGCTGAGAAACTTCCTGATTTCCCAAGGATCGCGGTACCGCCCTGCGGCGCGTCCGGCGTGAGCGTTGACGTTCATTAAATACCTGCCTCCAATTGCTTCTTACGCTTCCGGGCTTCACGCTCTTCAACACAGGCCCGTCCGTAATCTCTCATTGTCTTGTCTTCAGGAGTCATCAACTCCAGCCCCATTGCCGCCAACACGGGCCGCAATGGGGCCGGATCGTTGGTGACCATGCAGAAGGTAAGAACGGCCAAAAGGGTGGGAGGATGTTCCCGATCCGCAGGGTTCAGCCACTTTTCAAGCGTGGCGCTCGTGACGCTCTTGGCGTTCCCGGCGCTCAGCCGGACACCTGCGAATCGGGAAATTTCAGACATCCTGTCGGCAATCATCTCTCGCGAAAGAACCCGCTGCGCACCAGCCACACGATGCATGGCGGCGCGTACCTGTGGCAGCACCCCGGCAAGCAGGGCAGCAGCCTTCTCATCATTCGAGCTATGGAACAGGGAGAGTTGCTCAGCCTTCATCTTACCGTCCGAGGTCGTGGTCGTTGCCGTCCGAAATGAGGCGTTGACCTGGTTCGACGTGCGGCTGTAAAGTGTTGTTGAAATTGTGTGTGTTTTTTACAACCGCCCACGACTGTCTTTTAACCGCATTTTTGCGTCATAGTCAACGCGTTTTTGCGTTAAAGTTTGCTTTTTGCGATTCCGCAAAAAAATGTAATTACTGCAGTAAGATGAGATGTGGTGGGCGTGTTAAAGTAACCGTTAAACTTTGATTTTGGAACTTTAACACCATGAGCGTTGGTAATAGAATAAAGCAGATACGAGGTAGGATGCCTCAAAAAGAGTTCGCTGCCACCCTCGGTATCGCCCAGAACACCCTTGGCGGTTACGAGAGGGATGAGCGTACCCCTAACGCGGAAGTGATAGTCTCTATCGCAAAAGTCTTTAACATCTCATTTGACTGGCTATTGACTGGTGAGGGCTGCAAATACAGAGAACAAAACGCAAAGCTGGTTCAACAGCCTTCACCCGACACAGGAGCCGGACCATGTCAGCGTTGTGCAAAACTGGAAAAGGAGCTTGATGACTTGCGCCAAGACCAGCGCAAGGAAAGGGAGAAAAATGATGCGCTGGTTCAAGCGCTGCTGAAAGAAAGGGATAGGCTTGAAGAGGCAAGTGCTACTGTACTGCGACTGACTCAGGATAACGCTGAGTTGCGCCTTCAGTTGGCTCGGGCCGCGCCGGAACCCGCTGAAGCCAACCGCAGAAGCGCTTAAATGGAAAAGGCGGGGGGAAAATCCTATTTCTGTTCAAGTGAAATAGGGACGCAGGTTTTTGTAAATATTATACTGGCCTGTAACGATTGTAGCAACCTTTTGATAGTTGAGAACATTTCACGACGGGAGGGGCAATGGTTACACTGCTTTCAATAGTTGGGCATATCGCATTTTTTGCCTTTCTAATCGGCATGATACGTCCTCAACTCGTTATTTGGTGGGGGCGCCGCAGCCGTAGGGACGTTTTAGTTCTTTACCTGTCACTCTTTATTGCGTCAGCTGCCGGGGCGAAGCTGTTTGCTGATAGCAGCCATGATGAGGGACAGGAGTATCTCGCCCAATTGCAAAAAGAAGCCGCAGAAGCAAGAAAAGAACGTGGTGAAGCGGTAGCGCCGCCTGCAAGTGTAGTTTCTGCAGAGGCGACCCCTAGTGCGGCCTCTGAAAAAACGTTTGCTCCCGGTAATGCAAAGCAGCAATGGGGAATGATGAATATAACCGCGGGCTCACAAATGGGGCTCGACACATTGTCGCAAGAATTAGGGAGCTTTGAGGAAGTGAAGGTGACAAGGTATAATCCAGCAATCATCAAAGCCTATTACTTCCGTGAGGCTGATATAACGGTGTATCTCAATGTTGGACAGCATGTGATTTCGCACTGGCGGTTAGGCCGAGCCAGCGAATAGATTTTTCTCATTTCGAAAGTACAAAAAGGGTGCAATCCAGAGATTTTTCTCATTTTGGATTTCACCCTTTGTTTTGCCCAGGCGGCCACGCTCCGTCTAAGCGTAACCCCGCACCAGTCCTAGTCTTGGCCTATGTTGGTCCTATGATCGTCCTGCCAAATTTAGGTTTAACGCCGTTTCTCATTCCGGATGTCCCCCTATATTTGCGTAAAGTCGCAAGCCGTGAAAATGCTGTATCTACAGCATGTTAAAAAATGGTTTTCCGCGCTGCTCTGCAAAAATAAAAAACAGTCTGTTTTCTGCTATTTCAACTGGTTACCCTGCATCTGATTTTGCTACCCTGTGCTGGTGATTGGCAAAATCTTGCAAAAACTTGCACAGAGTGCAAAACGTCATCCCCCGCGCAAAGGCTTGGTGGGCGCTGTTTTGCGGGCGTTTGCAAAGCCATTTTGATTGCACAAAAGCGATAGAAAAAGCGCGAAGGTTTGGTGCGGAGGAGTGATTTTTTTTTGAGGGGGAGCGTGTTTTTTTGCGGACGGCGGCGGGTATGGTGTGCGTGGTGATGAATCGGGGGGGGCTGCTTGGAAAGGTTGCAGCAGCAGGGACTTTACGCAAAATGCGGAAAGGGCCGGAGTGTTCTCCGGCCCTTTTTTTGTGCGGTGGTACCAATTGCAAGTTTTTGCAATGGGCTTGTTGCCTGCGGGTGCTCTTAGGTGCCTGCGTGAGACGGGCTTGTTGCAGGGTTGCTTATGTCGTGGCCATGGCTAGTTGCTGGGTGTTGTTGCCGCAGCCGCACCTTATGTAGGCGGCTTTGGCGCTGTTGCGCTAGTCTGCCGTTGTTTTGCACGTGGTGGCCTGTGTGTGGATGGCGGCGTACGCCGGTGCGGCATCTGGTATGTGGAGGTCCTCTTCCTGATGTGAATGTGTGTCTTCTTCCGGCAGGGCTTCTGCAAATTCCAGCAGTTCTTCAGACCAGCTGGCGCAGTCTTCCACTTCGTTGCCTATCAGGCACATGAGCGGGGCCAGCGGGTTGTCTTCCAGCTTCATCAGGTTGGAGAGGGCGCGCAGCGAGGCTGCTACATTATATAAGCGTGTGGGGACGTCTTCGCCTGCGGTCAGGTATTGGCAGTTGGTGCTCATGCGGCACCCCCTGATTGCAGATCTGCTGCAACGGTGGTGATGGTGTCGATAACGCCGGAGAGCAGGTTGTCAAAAAGGGGATCGGGGCAGCCGCGTTGTCTGCCCATGTTCAGATAGTCAGCAGCGGCAATGAGCGCCTGTGCGTGTGTTGTGGTGTCTGCCGAATGCTGCGGCTGTGCGGCAGGGCCGGAGAGTGGGCAAGCGGGGCCGTAGATGCGGCGGTCGCTTTCGGGGTGGGTACGCAGTGCCATAGGGCACCTCCTCTGGTGTAAATGTTGAATGGGGCCCTTTCTGAAAATAGAAAAAGGCCGGGAGCTTCAACACCGTCACCAGAACGGCCCATAAACTTTCCCCCGAAGGGTGTTGTATGGCTTACGGACTCCCGACCAAAAATGGCACGGATAAGCATTCACTGAATATGGCTGTCGCACTGGCCTGCCGTATACAGGACGCAAAAAAACCACTTCTTACGGGAGCGGAAGCCGCTGGTGAAACAATGGCGTGTTGAAGCGCCAGAAAAATATTGGCGTAAGTTGGGTGGGAAGTCAATAAGGCGTTTGTCTCATTAATGAGGCTATGTGGGGGTGTTTGAGTTGCTCTATTGAAGGAAATAGTGGGCTCTGGGTCGATAGAAAAAGGCCGGGAGCTCGTAACCGTCCACAGAACGGCGGAAGGATTTCCCCTTGCGGGTATTGTATGACCTTCCACTCCCGACCAAAAATGGCACGGATAGGCGTTTACTGAATATGGCTGTGGTACTGGTCTGCCGTATACAGGACGCAAAAGTGTCTCTATGCATGCGCAAGTATGAATTAAGTAAAACGTATTAATGTTCTTGTTCGGAGGGTGCTGGAGGTTGGGCCGAGACAGAAGTTGATGGCATTGCTGATGATTCTGCCGTTTCGTTTGTTTGAGTTTCTTGGTTATGCCTTTTTTCGACAAGTTGCTGAGTCTCGTGGATGAAGCGTTGTGCAAGATAAGAATTGAAAGCCATGACGCTTGCTGGGCCAAATTTTAATGTGAGTTCCTTGGTAAGACCGCTGTAATCTTCTATTGATGTGGGAAATTTTAGCACCCCCATAATTTCTGAGCCAGATATCAAAAGAAGTCGTCCATCTGAGGATTCGACAATGTGGAACTCCTGAGACTTCATTAAATTTTTAGGGGGGCGGAAATGAGCAATATTAAGAATTTTTTGGATCGATTTTGCTTTTGCAATGACTTGGTGAGTGCCTGTAATATCTACTTGGATATCTACACCTCGTTTTGACAGCTCTTTTGTGATTGCAGTAAATACTGTTATAAAAAACTCAGTATCACTAATTACTATTTCTGTAAGTTTCTTAATGTTCTCTATTAATTCACTGTGAATGCTATTTAGTTTTTTCTCATCAGGGGTATCTATTTTATCTATCAGAGCATTCAAGTTATCCATGTCTGAATAAATTCTGATGAGTTTTTCTTCAAGAATTAATATGTTTTGAATTGACTCTATATCAATTTTGTCTATTGAGCATAATAGCTTTTTGTCAATTCTTTCTAATGTTCCAATGTTGTGATTAAATTTTCTAATATGGAATTTGTCAGCTTTAATAGCGTTGTCAACAATCGTACAAAACATATTTATACTAGAATCAAATTGTTCCCTAAGTAAAAAAAGCGACGCACTCAATGCTAGCTTTGATTTTGATTCAGTATCCTTTTTTGTCTGATATAAATATATAAAAAAGGCAGAAAGGAATGGTGCAGAATAATAGACGAGGTCAGCAACAAATTTTAATGCCTCATATGATTCAATAAAGTTTTTTATTTTGACGAAATTAAGAAAAACTAAGGTGATAATGATCCCTAGTACGATGCTACCTGTTGTTCGATTTAGGAAAGATTTAAGCATTGCGCCCCCACTTACTGATGAAGATCTAACTATTTGCTATGATAACAAGTAACGCTGTGGGGGCGCAATGTCTTTTGGTTGCGGGAAGAGCAGCGTGCAGTGGGAAGATCTTCTTTTTAGTATGTTAGTCTTAAAAAACTTAGTAGGTTACGGGTAAAGCCTCTTTTAAATGAACTGTGGTTCCAGTTCCGAGAAATAGCAATGCAACTATACGGGCTGTAAGGCTTAGCGAACAGCGGGAAGGTGGCAGCCTTCCCGCCTTATATTTTACCCCACAACCCCCTCAATCCTGCCTTTATGTGTGCCCAGTCGTGCGGCGTGAGCTGCCACGGTTGGGCCTTCTACTATCTTGGGCGTTGCCGGATGGGTGTGCACGGCCAGCACGTCCAGCGCGGCTTTGATTTCGTGCAGGCAGGCCAGCAGCTCTGTAAACAGGTTTGTGCCGTCGCCTTTGCTTGATGTCAGCGTCAGCGCGCCTGCTGCCTGCAGGGTGATGTTGGCGGCCTCGATGCGCTTGTCGCCGCTGGCTGTTTCCGTGCTTGCGCCCTGTACTATGGTGGTATCGTCCGCGCCTATCTGTGTTTGCCGTTTGCCTGCAATGGTCGTCTGCTGGCTGGCGGCCTGTACTGCGCGTGCTCCCTGCACTGTGGTGGTCTGTGTATACTGGGGGATGCCCTGCAGCATGTCGTTAACGGCAATATCAAGGTTGGCCCAGTCGCCACCGGCACCAATGCGCAGTTCGTTTGCGGTGTTGCCCTGCGAAAGAATATTGGCGGGCAGGTTGTCACGCATGTACTGCAGCCAGCCTTTGTTCACGTCCTGCAGCAGGGGGTTGGTCTGCATGTCGGTATCGGCGGCGGCGCTGGTGCCGTACCAGCCGATTATTTCCATGTCGTTTGCCATGCGCTGCTGCACATAGCGGGCATACCGTTCTGCAAAGTCAGGAAACTTGGCCCACACATCAATAAGACGGTAGGGCATGGAAACGTCCGCGTTGGTCTGGTGCAGTTCGTACCCGCGTGCTTCAAGGCCCATGACGTTGCGGGGCTGACGTTCTTTGCCCGGCTGGCTGGTGTCTGTGCGGCTGGTTACGGGCGATGCGGCAAAGCCCAGAATGTTCTGGCCCTTCAGTTCGTCCACGGGCAGCATGTTGATTTTAGACAAAAAGGTGGACTGCTCCACAATTTTGTCCTGCAGCTTTTGCGCGATGGAGGGCGTGACGGAAAAACTGTGCTGCACGTCCTGCACGCCGTATGTGCTGGCAAAGCGGGCCAGCATGGCATTAAAAAGTTGTCTGGTGCTCTGTTGCAAGGTCTGGCTCCTGTGGCCCTAGTACAGGGCGGTGTTGTCGCCTGCGGGGCCGTGGCTGTCGGGTACTGCGGTGGCGGGGCGTGCGCTGGAAAGGCGCGTGGCAATGTCGCTTACCTGCTGGCTCAGTTTTTCAATGCTGGTGGCCAGTGCGGTGTAGCTGTCGGCATCTGCCTGCGCGGCAGGCTGTGCTGTTTCTGCGGGCTGTTCTGCAGGGGCGGTGCCGCTGGCAGCTTCGGGCCGGGCGGCGTTGGAAAACTGTTCCGTCAGCTTGCCCAGTGTTTCTGTCAGGCTGTCCAGCTTGCCGGACAGGGCGTCGAATTGCTCTTTCTCCATGGGGTCCTCTTGGTGTTGCGGTGCCTGTGCGGGGTCTTTTTCCGGCTGCTGGTTGAACAGCTTGTCTGCAAAGCGGCGGAACCAGCCCGGCATGGTTTCTTCCGGCTCAAGGCCGGTAAATTCTGTACCTGCGTAAAAGCGGCTGTGCGGGGAATGGCGGCGCGCGCTGAACTTCAGCTCGTCCGTACCCAGTGATGCGGGCGAATCGGTAATGCCAAGCCCCACCAGATACGCCTTGCCGGAATCGGCAAAGTTGCCGTCCAGTTCCATGGAAAAGAACAGGCGCTGGCTGTACTGGTTGTCGCGCAGGTAGCTGGCGTTGGGTTCCAGGCGGGCATACAGGCTGACCACGCCTTTTTCGGTGTGTTCTGCCTTCAGCTCCAGCACCTTGCCGTAGTTCATAAAGCGGAAGTGATCAGGCCAGATCATGGCGGTGTAGGTGGCGGGGTCGTAATTTTCCGCCGCATCCAGCAGCCATTGCGGCTCTATGATGCGCCCGTCCACCGTGGGGCCGGACTGGCCTATTTTGATAAAGTCGGTCTTCAGCTTGCTCATGCGTCCATGTAGACGCATTGCAAGGGCAAGAGCAAAGAAATACGGTCCGATATGCTGTATATCGGATGGGTTACAGGCGAGAAGGTGAAATAAGCATGCTATTGCCACTGCATGAGCAGCGGCAACAATTCACAAAAGACAGAAGCAGCACGCAACCAGCGTACATACCCTGATGAAATACGAACAGCGGCACGGGGCATGTATGTGCGCCGTTATACAGTTGCAGAAATTGCAGACACACTGTCAATACCAAAGCGGACCATATACCACTGGATAGCAGCGGAAGAATGGGACGCCCTGCTGAAACATGAATCCACAGAAGACGCCATAGCCCGCAGGCTGGCGCTGCTGGTAAGCCGCGACAATAAAACCCCGCGTGAAATTAAAGAACTGGATACGCTGGTCGGCTCTCTGGAGCGGCTGCAGAAGCTGCGCATACAGGAAGCCACCCTGCGCAGAAAAATGCTGGCGGGTGAAGCTGTAACGCCGCAGGAAGGTGAACCGCCCGTGGCGGATGCGGCAGGCCAGCCCCGCAAAAAGGCCCGCACCCGCAAGGTGAAAAACGATGTTTCCGGCCTTACCCCGTCGCTGTTTCAGGAAAAGTTCCATGTGCGTTTTTTTGACTACCAGCGCAGGTGGCGCAGCTTTCTGGAATATCGCAACCGCATGTTGCTTAAGTCGCGCCAGATAGGCGCCACGTGGTACTTTGCGCAGGAGGCCTTTGAAAACGCCTGCCTGACGGGTGACAACCAGATATTTTTATCCGCCACCAAGGCGCAGTCGCAGGTGTTCCGCAACTATATAGTACAGCTATGCGGCGAAGCCTTTGACATCACCCTGCAGGGCAATCCGCTTATATTGCATACCGCCCGCGGTGCGGCAGAACTGCATTTTCTTTCCAACAACTCAAAGAGCGCCCAGAGCTACCACGGGCATGTTTACATTGATGAATTTTTCTGGATTACCAAGTTCAGTGAACTGTTCAAGGTAGCCACAGGCATGGCCGCCCATAAAAAATGGCGGCGCACGCTTTTCTCCACGCCTTCCGCCATCACGCATGAGGCATACCCCCTGTGGACCGGCGATAACTTTCAAAAGCGGTTTGCCAAGCGCAAACCGTGGCCGGATGCCGCAGCTCTTGCCGCCGGAGTCATGTGTCCGGACACATATTTTCGCAACGTAATAACCTTGGCGCAGGCGCAAAAAGGCGGGTGTGACCTTTTTGATGTGAAGCAGCTGAAGCTGGAATACACCCCGCAGGAGTTCCGCCAGCTTTTCGGGTGCGAGTTCATAGACGACACGCAGGCCGTTTTTACGCTGGCAGGGCTGGAAGCCTGCATGGCAGATCCGGAAGACTGGCCCGACGTGCAAAAGGGCAGCACGCACCCCGTGGGCAATGCTCCGGTATGGGGCGGCTATGACCCCAGCCGCAAGCGCGATGATGCTTCGTTCGTCATTCTGCTGCCGCCGCTTAAGGCGGGTGGGCCCATCCGCATGGTGGAGCGGCACAAGTGGGTGGATAAATCGTACCTGTGGCAGGCAGAGCGCATCAGAGAGCTGACGCAAAAGTACAACTTCGCCCATCTGGGTATCGATACCACCGGCCCCGGCATAGGCGTGTACGAGCAGGTCAAAAACTTCTGCCCTGTGGCTGTGCCCATCAACTATGCCGTGCAGTCCAAGGCCATGCTGGTGCTTAAAGTCATGGAAGTGGTGGAGCAAAAGCGCCTGCAATGGGACGCGGCGGAAACCGACATCGCCCACGCCTTTTTAACCATTCGCCAGACAACCACAGATAACGGCCAGATAACCTATGCCGCCAGCCGTAGTGCGACCACAGGCCACGCAGACGTGGCATGGGCCACCATGCACGCCCTTGCGGCAGAGCCGCTGGCCCGCCCCACAGGCCACAACAGTTGTACCGTGGTTATCAGCCGATAAAACAGAACCCGTCATCAGGAAACTTCAATGGCAAAAAAGCATAGAAAAACAGCGGCAAAAGCAGGCAGCAGCAACGTGCAGGCGTTTACCTTCGGCGATCCGGAGCCGGTACTTTCCGGCGCGGTGTATGATGCGCTGGGGGTGTGGCTGCTGGATAACGGCAAATACTATTCGCCGCCGGTACCGCTGGCCGGTCTGGCGCGGCTGCTGCGTGCAAACGCCTATCACGGGCCCATACTGGAGTTTAAAACCAACGTGACTCTGCGCGGGTTCAAGGCTTCGCCTGTGCTGCCGCGCCGCGTTATGCACGCCATGACAACGGACTATATGGTGTTTGCCAACGCCTATCTGCAAAAGGTTGTTAACTGGTATACCATTTCCCCCAGCGCGCTGGACTTGCACGAACAAACAAGAGCGGCCCTGAAACAATGTTCAGGGCCGCATCAGGTACAGTTGTTGTTGGGGTAAGAGCCTCTATTTTTCAGCTAGATAACTCCGTTTTCCCGGAATTACTCCCCGAACGCCGCCTGTAGGCTCTTCGCAGTCACCCTTTCTGCGTGGAATAAGGTGGATATGCGCGTGGAAAATAGTTTGGCCAGCATCAAAACCGTTATTTACGCCTATATTGAAGCCTGTAACGGATGAATCTTCTTGCTGGATGTTCTCTTTCAGCCGTTGCAGCAAAATATCTGCATCGGCTTTTTCTTGTGCTGTCAGGCTGAAGTAGTCTGGCGTGTGTCGCTTAGGAATGATGAGACGATGCCCCTGTGTGACGGGGTATTTGTCTTGAAGCACAACACAAGTGCCGTATTCATCCTCTACGTTGCCATTGGCGGCAAGTGTGCAAAAAATGCAAGAGCTGTTATTTGACAAACTCAAACCCCATAGATTCAAGGTCAGCAACTATGGCGTGCAGATCTTCGTTGCTACTGTTTACCTCTGGTACAAAAAGGCGCGTGTGGCCATCGTCCAGAAGTGCGTAAAGAGTCTGTAAAAAATGTGCCTTAAGCTCTGGAGACTCTAGCCACGTGTCAAGGGTGCCCCAGTGCGCTTGCATTGCCCCATTTTTATTGGGCTTCTTACCCCATAAATGGATAGAGGCAATGTTGTGCCTGCATTCGGCCAGTGGCTGCAGCACCTTGTCAATGTCCTGTCTTGTACGTGGCTTTGGCCCGAAGTGGGCGGAAAACAGCTGTGGAACATCCAGGCAAAGGCGCAATTTTAAACTTTTGCGGTCAATAATTTTTGAAAGGGCGATTACGTCATCCCGTTTGCTCAGTGCAAAGCGCCCCCCGCTATAACGCGTGCCGTGCCGGTTTTCGATGACAATGCGTAAAGGGGAAAAGTGAGCGCTTAATTCTGCTTCGAAAGAAGCATAGATTGCCGCAAAGTCTTCCAGCGTGGGGCAATAGTCCGTAAAGGGCGGATGAATTTCAACTATGGTTGGAGCAGGGTGGCCTGCGCACAGTCGAATGATGTATTCGCAAAACTCGGTAGCCCATTGCGGACCATGCCAAAGGCGGGGAATGCCGGATTTATGACTTTGTCTTATCGTCGCCAGACCTTCCAGCGCTGGTTGTGAAAACTCTCTTGTGCCTGCCGAGTACTCGGTGTGCAAACAATATGCTTCTGCGGGCCGTAATTGTTTAACATCAAAGTGGGCGGCAAGCTCTGCAATGGCAGGCTTGATATGGGATGGATAACGCTTTGTGTGATATTGGACAGGGATAAGTTTTGGCATATGTAACTCTTGCTATGGCAAATGAATACAAAATATTACGTTGGGTATGGTCAAGAGTCAACGGGCGGTAAATATGCCCTTTGGACTTGCACGAACAAACAAGAGCGGCCCTGAAACAATGTTCAGGGCCGCAGCAGGTACAGTTGTTGTTGGGGTGAAGATATTGTTTTCTGCTGGCCAACTAAATGTTTTTTTATGCTGGTGTTGCGCAAACTGAGTTGTCTTGATAACGGATTTCAAAATTGGAATACCGTATTGGAGGTAGCTATGTGGAAGGTTTTTATCGTTGCCGTTGTGTTGGCTCTGGCTCTGCCTGTCGTGTGCATGGCAGATCAGAAGCAGCCTGAAAAACAGGCTGAGCTGCAGCAATTGCCCGAGTATGAAAATTGCCCGAGGCCGGAAAAAGACGCCCCCCGGCCGAACAAGCAAAAAGCCCGTGCTGCCATTATGCTGGATGTTATACAAAAACATCCGGAAAAAGCTTTGGATATTATGGAACTGTTGATGGAGCGCAAGATGAGTGTCGGCTTGCGCGAGGGCATTACTACGACTTGTGCAGACTACATTATTTTTATTAGGGGTAATGAAAAATTTGATCCGCCCTTTTTAGCTACAGGGCGGATCTTTGGCGACTTTAAGTAGCCATGCTGTTAAATTTTTGAGCAGGAGACATCAATAGCATCCACGGCGCAGACGGTAATGCACTCCATGCAGCAGTTGCAGTTGGGAATGTTAGCAGTAACTACTTTTTTGCCTAGAAATTTGAATACACCCCGTTTGCATGCGATTACGCATGCACCGCAATTTGTGCACTCCCAAGGGTTTATGTAAATTCCAAAACAACTTGGCATGCTATTCTCCTTTGTTAAATGTGCCAAAATTTAGATCGGTGTAAACGTGGTGTGGTGTAAATATCTCTGCATCCGTTTTTGCTAGGAACGTACAATAGCAAAGCGCCCGCATTACATTCCAGTGATGCGGGCGCTTTTTGTGTCGGGTAAAGGTTGTTATTGCAGCAAAGGGAGTCGTTGCAAGGGGAATACTTAATCTTTTATCAACGCCAGCAAAGAGCTTTTGTAGGGGGCTGTGCCCTGTCGGTACACCTCAGGGAACCTGTCTGTAATCCTTGCCACTTCAAACAGGCTAGGACTAAGCCAGAGTAATAGCTGCATTATTGACGAGTATCTTTTTCGTAAGATGTCCAGCCTTTTCCAGATGGGTTCATGATGAAAGACTCGATTTCTAAACTTGCGAATTTCGTTCAGTTCGGTGGCTAAATAGCCCCTGTCTCGGTATGGTTTTACAACGTTACCAAACGCGCCGTTCAGCAATACAGGGACAAGGCTGGCCGCATATGACTTGTTGAAGAGTGCTGTCCAAAAGCCAAATTCCAGTTCTGCTACAATTTTCCCTGCTCGCTTATGGTCTTCTGGCTGCAGCTTTCCGCGAGCCTTGGCAACTTGTCCGGTCTGGTATTTTGTCAGGCAGTTGCCATCAAACCAGAGGGCGCTTCCGTAATGCGAAGCTAAGGTTTGATGCATCGCGTTACGCAAGGCAATTTCCAGGTGCTGTAAAGGCGTATAAAGAGCCGCCCCTAGTTCGGCGTTCCACATGTACCGGAGTAGTGCGTCAAAATGTGTCTCGCCAGAATAGCGGTAAGCGCCTAAGCGTTCTTCTGAAAGTGATTCAGCTACCAATTGCGTAAAAAGCCCTTGCATGTCGTGAATCCTGTGTATATATATGTCTTGCAGAGCTTGGGAGAAGACCCCTCTTGGATTTATGCCAATGAAGTCCCCAAGCCATTGAAATCAAACCCCGCATTAGCGGGGTTTTTCTTTTTTATCAATGTAAACAACATGCCCCCGTCACAGGAATTGTGGCGGGGGCGTTTTGTTTATGTTCGATTGCTTGCAGGCAGCTGTTCCTGCCTTTCCAGCGTGTCACCGCAGGTATGCAGGTCTGTGGCCAGCAGGGATAGCAGCAGCGAAAGGCCACCCATGGTTTCGGGTAGGTTGGCGGCCAGCGTGCGCAGGGCTTCGGCGTGTCGGTAGATGCGTTCTATAGGGTCACTGTATGACATGAGGCGTCTCCTCTTGTGGCAGGGCGGCCTGCATGCGCTCTACATCCCCCGCTAGCCAATGCAACTGTCGGCTTAGCACGTCCAGATTTATCATATGCAGTTTGTTCTGGTGCAGGGCCAGCTTCAGCATACGTCTGGTAGTGCTTATCTGTCCGGCCAGATCGGCCAGATCATCTGTCAGCCGCGCTAATCCGGCTATTACGTCCACGGCGTCTTTATAGATTGGGTTCTGATGGTTGGCACTCATGCTATGGCCTCCGCAAAAGATGAGTGTGTGTTAACGCGGTGTGGCGTAATGGCTGGATGTGTATTGGCGCATACCGCAAAGCCGATACCAGAGCCAGATGTCTGCCACAGAAAAATGGCAAAGAATGAAAAGAGGTTTGCAGCATTCATGATGCCGCCCCCGTTTGCAGATCTGCGGCAACGGCGATGATGGTGTCAATAACACCGCATAACAGATTGTCGAAAAGGGGATCGGGGCAGCCGCGCTGCCTGCCGATGTTCAGGTAATCGGCAGCGGCAATGAGCGCCTGTGCATGAGGCATGGTGGAAGGCTGGGCCGCAGAATGCGCGGCAAGGCCGACCATAGAAGCTGGGCAAGCGGAAACAGCAACGCAGTGCTGGCTGCCGCTTTCGGGGTGGGTACGCAGTGCCATAAGGCATCTCCTAGTGATTGTTCAATTGGCAGGCTCGATTATGAGGACTGCCGGGAGCTGAACACCGCACTAGGTCGGCGGGCGTATTTCCCTTGCGGGTATTGTATTAGCCGCACTCCCGGCAGCAAAGTTCGTGGAATGTTTTGGATGCACCTTTGGTAATGACGAAAGCACGGTTCCGCAAGGGTGCAGGTGCACCAAAAGGACCAGCTTTCCCCTTTCAAAGGGCATAAAAAAGCCACGGCTGACGGGCGTGATAGCCGCCTAGTGTTATTGTAGGTGTGTTCAGCACCTAAGGATAAATTGACCTATATGGGGTTGGTGTGTCAAGGGGCCACTGCTCTTGCATAGTCTAAATACTCTTGCTGTGGAGTCCTAACCTCACTCCATCGATTACGTTGGTACGCAGTTAGTCCTGTAGGACATTCTCTTTGTAAACAATATGTAAGGGTTAGTCTGTTTTTTGCTCTTGATACCCCAACAAAGTAAGTACACAAGTTTTCATTTCTATTGTCGCCCCAGAACGTTTCTTCTTCAATTGATTGTATTATAACTGCTTCGAATTCAAGGCCTTTAGCTTTGTGTATAGTGAGCAGTCTTACTGCAGCGATTTCTCCTCCAGCACGGAGCGTGTCAATAAAGCTATAACCATTTATGAGAGAACTTCGTATAACATCCTGAGTTTGGGTGATGATTTCTTGAAGGCGAGCCTCTTTTTGGTACTCATGTGAGAGCATAGCTAGACGCGAATTTGTTAACGTGCTGAGTAACTCGTTTACTAGCTGCCATTTAGTATCAAAATTCATATAGTTTTCAGGTGATAACTTGATGCGCTCGGTGTTTTTATTGATTAGCGCCTTGATGACACTTGATAACTGCTTTGACTCATCGCTATTTTCTAGTGTGTTGAGCATACTAGAAAAACGCGTCCATGCTTGTGGTTCCCTTTCACCAAACAATATCAGAAGGTAATCAATGATGATAATGCACACGGGTTGCTGCATAAGGTCCTGTGTTGCATATTCTTCACGAAATGGAATGTTATTTTCGACAAGCTTGGTAATTACTTTCTGCAGAAATTGCCGTGGTTGATTGCGAACAAGTATAGCGATTTCGCTAATTGGTATCCCTTCATCGATCCACTTTTGGATTTGGTCTCGAATGAAGCTCGCTTCCGCGTCGCAGTTTGGACACTCAACTATTGCAATCTCCCCATCGTCACTTTCTTCCTCTAACTCTCTGGCAGCTTCTGGCTCAAGTGAACGTACTATTTCGTTTTGCATTCTTTGGAGACGCATTTGCGATCTATAGTTGAAGTATAGTCTTGTTACAGTAGTATTAAAATCATGATGGAAATGGTTAAAGACACCTTCAAGAGCATTTGCCCATCCCATGATTCTTTGTTTGATATCGCCTACGGCAATAATACGAGCATTACTTGTTGAAAAGGCAAGCTTTAGAAGATGATATTGCCTGTCTGTGCAGTCTTGAAATTCATCTAAAAAAATATCTGTATATGTGGCTTGTAATGCTTTTATAGCATAACTACAGTTTTCTAAAATAGAAATTGCAAGAGGCAAAAAGTCATCATAAGTAATTTGCTTGTTTGTTACTCTAACATCACCGATGGTATAATCAGGGTCAAGAGCATCAAGTCCTGTTAGTGCGGGACGGAATTTGTCAATTAGCATTAAAGAAAAAGCATGGAATGTATAACTGTCGAAACGCCTCGCAAGCTGAAGTCCACTTCTTTTTTTTACCCGATCCTTTAAATTTTTACTCGCATCAGCTTTAAAAGAAATTGCCAAGATGCGTCTAGGATAGGGCGTTGTTCCTGTGCGAAGCAGAAAATCTGCCCTTTGAGCGAGGACTTCTGTTTTTCCTGCCCCAGGTCCTGCTGTGACAAGTAAATTCCGATCTGAAAAAGTGGCAGCGTTATGTGCATTAGGCTCTAATTGTTCTATGCCAATGGGGCGCCATTCTTCTGGTTTAATCACTCTGGGATCCCCCCTAATAGTGATTGTACTTTTGCTATTAATATTTCCAGAGCCTCGGGCATGTGTGTTGCTAGCTCTTCATCTGTGAGCTTGGCTAAAGCCTGTAGATGGGCAGCGGGCTTGCTCCCCAGCTTGAAGAGCTTGTGATATTGAGCAAACAGTGCTTTTTGTGACGTAGAATATTGCTCCAAGCAGGAGTACCTCTTGCCCAAAACTGATTTTATTGTAGTTTGACTTGGTTCTTCCAAACCCTCTATGTTTTCTATTCCATAAGCTGAAGAGAATTGTTCAAGCATTAAAAAGTCAAGGTCTAAGGGTGTGGAGTAGAAAATGTTTGAACGTGTAAAACATGTGAGAAGGCCATCTTGTGGATTTTTTGATACACAATCCAGAATGTGAAAATATTTTTCTTGCCAAGCCTCGGTGGCATCTCTAGGGACTGCTTGGCAAAGATAAGACTCTGGACTGTACTCTTCCATTTTATCATACGCATAGTGAAGCCTTCCCCATCCCCCTTGGTAGCGTCCAACATCTAAGTCAAGCAATGTGACAAATGGAATTTCTAACCCCGTCAGCAGCCGCCAAAAATGATTTACGTGACGGCCCCCTAATGGTGCGATTACAACTCCTGCGTGGTCTACTGGCATTCCTTTTGCCTGAAATAGCTTTGGAAGAACTATAAGTTCACTGTCTCCTTCGCCAAGAACCACAAGCCTTGCAAAGAATACCTCTGGGTAAGCCATTACTGCTTGTCTCACAAACTTGTGAGCTTCGTCTGTGTTAGGCGGTAAAGTTACTGTTTTAACAGTAGCTGTTCGCTCAGGGCTTAAACGAAGGTACCGTATTTGTTCAGGCGTAATGCGTTTTAAAATGGATGGTGCATGCGTTGCTATGATTGACTGGGAGGTGTCTTGTTTCCCTAAAGAATGAAGGGCGTTAATAATTCTACCGAGGTAGTGAGGTGCTAAGCTGTTTTCAGGTTCCTCCACAGCGAGGATGGTAAAAACTGCGGGGTGTAGCTTGTCTGTATTGACGTTTGTAACTTGTTGAGAAAGTGCGGCTTGTCCAAAGTTATGTGCTGCAAGGACAAGAGCAATATACAGAAGTGATTTTTGCCCGTCACTAAGACGTGAAAATGGTATACTGGCTTGCCCATGGGCTGGGCTGAAGTGGATGTTTATGTGGCGTAAAAAAGATTCAATATCGTTAGATCCAAAGCTAAGTTGGGGATCTTTAAAAAAATTCCCTCGGTGGACAGCTTGCCAGTAACGCTCAAGAGTCTGATTAAAACAAGAAATAGTTGTGTTTTCTGCAAGACAACCTGCGGCACTGCACGCGAGGTCATTAACATTTTGCTGCTGCCCGTCCCATCTGGTTGCACGAAGGATTCTTCCAAGTAGTGTATTTATTCCATAAGCGATATGAGATGCAGGATCTCGTCGAGCAGGAAGGTAATGTAGTTGGATGTCATTTCTATCAAGTTTGCTTACTGGAAATTTTTCATAGCTACTATCGTTTATTACTCTTGTAACATACGATAAGTTAGCTTCAATCTCTCCCAGTTGGTTGATCTCTGCTTCAAGCCTGTAACGTACTGTCGGAGGCAGATCGGGGGCTTCGAGTCGCATATGCCTGAATTGTGATGCTATTGGGTTTTCAGAAAACAAATCATCCAATTCAAGTTCATGAAATCTAAAATCCGCCTCTATCCAAAATTGGTTATTAGATTCATCTAAGTTTTCACTATTGGATACATGGAAATCTGATTTTTGGATTTTTCTGAGGGCTGGATCAAAAGCAAACATTCTGCTTAAAGCTTGGAGCACAGCAGTTTTGCCAGCACCATTAGGGCCAATCAGTGCAGTCACTTTTTCAAAAGAAACTGTGGTTGGCGCTGGACCAAAGCACTGAAAGTTTGAAATACGAAGGCATTCGAGTTTCATTCTGTCCCCCTGTATTGGTTGCTGCGTAGTTAATACTAGGTTTTTTTATCCTGCTGCTGCGAGTACTCATACCTCTCTCTTTCAGTGAGAGCAATAGTTAAACAATTGATAGCTGTTGGATGTATAGAGTGATTTTTAAAAGCCCCCTACCTTCAAGGTGACGGGGCTTTTTTTATGGGCAGGGGAGAATGTTTTCTTCCATTGCGGGGTGGGGGGTATCGGAAAGAGGTAACAAAGGTAACAAGACGAAATGTTGAGTTTTTAAAACAGTTATTTCATGGTGTTATGTTTCAAAATCTTGTTACCTCAAAAAGGTAACAAAAGGTAACGGATAAAGTAACAATCAATAAATACAGACAGTTATTGTTTCGCTAAAAAGTTAGAGGAGGTTACAAATAAAGGTAACATTGTTACTCTTTGTTACCTTTTTGAGGTAACAAAAAAAATGAATGTAATATGCTGTATATATTACTATAAATTTTTAAATATTGCTTTGTTACCTTTGTTACCTCTTTCCGATACCCCCCTTTGCTTGGAATTTTTTTGTACGTAACGCGTGCGCATGTACGCGCGTATGATGCGCGTGCTGTATGTGGCATTATCCTGATTTGATTATGTTTGCTGCTGTGTGGTCTGGCGCTGGGACGTTTTTCCTACGTACCATTACTGTATGGGAGCCATAAAAAAAGCCGGAGGATGTCTCCGGCTTTTTTGAGAAGGGGGCTTATTTCTCAAACACCCAGCACTTGATGGGTTTATCCAACAGCTTTGAACGGATAGTCTTATTGGCCCCTATCAACTTGTGGCGCCGGGAGTGGGGCAGCAGCTTTTTCAGCAACGGCATATCCAGAAGGGGTTGGTTGCTTTTTTGCGATGCCTCGCGGAACTGGTTCAGGTTTAGGGCTATCTGGCTTGGCTCCGGAGAGTGGTTCAGGTTGTTCAGCGTGTCGCTGGTGCGTTCCGAAGATATGTAGTCGTAAATCTCCCAGAACTGCTCCACGATGGGATGGTCAGAGGCCATACGGTTTTCTCGTGCTTTGGCCCGTTCCAGCAGATAGCTGGTCAGCCCTTCCTGCAGGCGGGGCTTCATGGTGGGAAAGAGCAATTGCAGAGCATGGCCACAGGCGGCAACCTGTGCATGGTTCTTGATGATTCGCTCATTCCTTAGCCCGCTTTGCAGGTATTCGGCCTCTATGCGGTCAAAGGCTGTCAGGTAATGCTGCAGAATGGCTTCTTGGGCTATGACAGAGTCAGAAACGCCATATGGGATCACGCATGGCCAGCGTCCAGTGGATTGCGTTACGCCCGCGGTGCCTTGGGAGCAGCGACGGGTGATAGGCGAGAATCCCGTGTCGGGCTTTGAGTAAAGCCCCCGCACCGATATAACGATGGCAGTGGGCTGCCACCATGAGGTCGCAGTGCGGCAGATGCTTAAGGTTTGGTATGACCGGAACCCCCGTGTGTTTTAGGGCAAGCATAAAGCGGTCATCAGTTTTTTCCGGTGAAGCGGCCACAATACTAAGGGCCGGTATTCTGCCTAGCGCGTGCAAAACCTCTGTGGCCAACCAGCCTTGTCCTAAGATGGCCACCTTCATGGGCGATCTCCCATGTAGCGAAAGCCCTGTACCGCCCGGAAGTGACCTCCATAACCCGATTT
>NZ_AXWQ01000020.1 GCF_000482745.1 Oleidesulfovibrio alaskensis DSM 16109
CGCCGGTTGCAGAAGCGGTGTCTCTGAGGCTTGGGAAAAGGCTGTTAGGCGAAGTGGATGACTTGAGTTCACCAGTAAGGTTCCGTATGGCATCACCGGCCCAGTCGCCTGCCGCTTTACCCGCCGCACCATTCTGCGCGGCCGAGAAGTAGTGTCTGTAGCAAGGCAGAATGATATGCGTATCCGTCAGGCAGTACTTGCCGCAGGAGCCTTCCTGTGCGGCGGCCTCTGCGTCCCATTCCGCCTCTGTGGCCAGGTAGCCCCCGCAGCTGCGCACCCATGCTTCCAGCTGGGGGTAGGTGCCCAGTGTAAATTTTTGTTTAACATTGACCGCCACTGTGCCGGGCAGCGGTGTGCCGGTGGTGGAAAAAAGCAATGCGCCCACAGGCATACCCGCAACAGCGCCCCACGCAAGACCTCCATCTGTCTGCTTGATGATTGTCTGCCCCGGATCGCCACCAGGCGGCAGCGTTGCATGCGGATCGTTTTGGTCCCCGATGTGGTCATCAAGAGCTTTAAAAACGTTACCGTGGGCGTTGGGACTGACGTTGTGTGCCGCAACTGCCTCATCCACGGCCTGTTGCGTGGCAAGAACTTTAGACGGATCAATGGTCAGCGCAAGGGTAGCGGCGTTACCAAAAACCACAGGGGCATAAATGGTATGCTCCAGCTTGGTGGGGTCGTCCGGCGAGGGTTTCCACATGACAGGATGTGCACCAATGGCCAGCAGCACATCATCCGCATAGATAGCAACTTCACGAATATACCAGCCACCTGTTGTCATGGGGATGTGGGCGCGGAATTCCACGGCCTGCCCGCTTTCCGTCTGCCCGTCTTCTCGCAGGGTGATGGCATCCAGCGCGCCGCGCCAAACTTCATTGACGAGCGCCGTGGATGCGTTGGTGTGTTCCGGGGGCTGGCCCGAGCCGTCGCCTACGGCCATATGGGTAGCCTGCAGCTTCGCGCCTGACGTTTCTGCCGCACTCAGGGCCAACAAGCCCGCTTTAGTAATGATAAGGCTCACGGTGCTCTCCTTATAATCTGATTCTGCTGACAATATGCATGTGCCCGGCTATCCGGACGGCCCCGGCGACCTTGGTAGAGTCCGGGCGCTCGTATTCCAGCCGCACCACGGAGGACAACACGAGCGCCATGGCGCTGTGCGTCGCGGCATTGGCGGCTCTGTGGCGGGTGTTCAGCCCCGCCAGTTTGGAGCGGGCCGGTTTGGTTTCCTGCGCTGCCCATGTGATGAGCGCGTAATCCTGCATGTCCAGCCCGCTGCCGACCGGCACAACGGGCATGAACTCGGCCCAGCGCTCCGGGTCGTCATCACGCATGTTACGGATGGAGCATCCCGGATAGCCGTAGTGTTCCAGTATGCGGGACATGCCGCGCACCTTGCCCGCCTGCCGATGCCACGCGTAGGCTGTAACGGCTCTGTTGCGGAACTGCGCGGCCGTTTCCAGCGGGTGGCGCTCAATGCCGCGTCCGGACGCCAGATCATCAACGCCATCAGCTTCACAGGTGGCGGGGTTGAGCTGATCCCGAAGCCAGAGGATGTCCTCGCGCACGTCGTCAAAGACACGGGCTATCCCCTCGACCAGCGCCGCCAGCGGTCCGGGGCGAAAGATGAGCGGCCAGCGCAGCACATCTCGGAAGTATGGCCAGAAAACGCGGGCCATTATGCAGCTTCCTCCATATGGCTGAGCGTCAATGATTGCAGAATGGCCAAACCGTCGTCGGGCACGACCACATCCGCTGCGGGGCCGGTCCATTCCACACGTTTGACACCGGGTACCGCCATGACCGCGGCTGTAAGGCGGTCCAATGTCAGATCTTCTCCAATCTGCAGGGGAGATATGCCCGCGACGGTAGTCGGGTCCGTGAACAGCGCACGAATGCGCTTTTCCGCTGCTCCCAGCGCGGTTTCAACTACCGTGCCCGGTAACAGGAACAGAGTTCCGGTAATCGCCGCCGCAATGGCCTGCGGGGCTTTGACAAGCAGGTCGTCATTTACGAAAACCTCGGCATCGATGGCGGCCCGCACCTTATCCAGCAGGTCGGTGGTAGGAATGCCAGCCGCGCCTTTGATGATCGCGTCCACGGTGCCTTGACCACGGGGATGTTGATCCAGCACGGTACAGGCCACCACGCCGGTTACTCCCAGCGCGGCCCGCTTGTAGACGTGATATGAGGAACCGTTGTTGCCCTGCCATGCCAAGGGGTAACGGGCCTGTACCAGCCTGTCCGGTTCGGTATCCGCGCCTTCGGTATCCAGCCAATCGGCCCGGACTTCCACGGCGGTAATGCCCTTGACCGGAGTAATGAGCTCCAGCGCCTGTCCCGCGGTCAGGTTGGCGGCGGCTCCGTACTCCTCGGCGACAACAGCCACGGCCACTTCGGTCTGGCCCTCAGCTATAACCGTGTCGGCAATAGAGATGTAACGGTATGTTGCGCCGGTGCCATCCGGCATGGTGCGTACAATGCGGCCTGCGGGAATAAGCGTGTTGCCCTGCGCGGTCTGGCGGATAAACCGTAATTTGCCCGTGGCCTTGGTGGCCTGCTTGCGCGGTTGCTCGACCTGATCTGCGTGCAGGTCCAGCCATTCACCGCTGGCCTGCTTGGGGATGCCCTCCACAAGAATGGCGGCAAGAAACTGGTACAGCTGATACAGCCCCCATGCGAAAATCTCGATCAGGCCGCGCACCACGCCCTTGTTCAGGTTCAGGCGCAACGGCAGCCATCCCTTGGCCTGATACTCGTCCTGCACTTCTTCGATACGGGCAAAGAGCATCTGGCGGCATTCATCAAGCGTTTTAGAGAGTCGAGGCGTCTGGGCGGACATCGGCAAGTACCTGCTTCAGTTTTACGGCTCCGTCTTCGGCACTGGCCCGGAACACAAGGTTGTATGGGTGATCATCACCAATCCACTGCCATGCAGCCTCGGCGGTAATGCCGGTTTTGTCCCATGCGGAGATGGAGCACCGTTCCGTACCCGGCTGCACTCGCGGGTCTTTACGCACAATCCGTTTGACTTCTGCGATAAATCCCAGTCTATTGGCCGGGGTGTTTTCTTCCTTGAACCAGTCCGGGATACGGCTCCCGAACTCGGTGTCATAGAAGAGCGTGCCCACGTAGGTATAGATAGCCAACCAGATATCCTGCACGCCGGTGTCAGCCCCATCAGTGAGGATAAGTTCACCGTTGGCCGCCACGAGGGCTTGCAGGTCAGTGTCGAGGGCTATGTCTTGGCCGAAGATTGTATCCATATTGCCGAGCTACGTTATGAAATTTGATAACAGGTTGATACGTGATATACTGCGTGTCTTATCTAGGTATTGTGGCGAGTTTGTTCTCTCAGATATTTATAGAAAGCCCTACGATAAACGCTATCCGTTCAAACAAACTGGCGACTGCTGGAAAGATAGAATGAACTTGCTTCGCCCCTACTTGTTGATGCAACACCTAAATTACATGGCAGAAATTGGACTCATTGAGTTAGAACGCAACCCTAGTATTCTTACTTGCCTACCAAAGGCTAAAATCACCAAAGACGGACTAGCTCATATCAAATCTAATATTCAGCTATTCTTCAATAACGCTTGGATTAATGCCATAATTGTTGGCATAATAGGCTCAGTAATTTCGGGGCTTATCCTTTGGAAAATAACTAAATAGCCCCTCCACTCCTCGATCCCGCATAACTCTCCCCCGCAGTATTCAGGTTGCCGCCAATATCCGCATTGTCGGCAACTGACAGCGAGGAACATTGCACATGCCCCAGCACGGTAATGCTGCCTTCTTGCTGGGTGTGTGCCTTGACCGTTGTTGTTCCTACCTCCCCATCAGCGCCGGTTGCCTGCACGTTTCCTTCCTGAATGATGAGCGGGGCCTTGATGGTCCACACCCCGTCGATTGTCTCCGTCTTGTTGCCGCCCACTGTGGCCACCCGGTTGGCAGGGGTGACCTCGATAAGGTTCTTGCCTGCATCAATCTTGATGTAGGTGCTCGGGTCCAGCTGGATCACGAGCGCGCCAACCTCGCAGGCCGGGGCGACATTGCCTTCCCAACGGAAGTTGCTGATACGCGGGTAGTTGGGATCTCCATCGTAATAGCTGAGGTCACACAGAGTACCGACCATGGGCGGGCAGACAACACCGCGTTCCGGGCCGCCCCACAGGATGGGGATTTCCACCTTGGGCACCACCGGCTCTTTCGGGTCCGGGGTGTCATCGTTACGCAGGGGCTGCACGTCCGCCCAGTAGCGGCCGTCACTGGCATAGCTCTGCACCACCTTGGCCTTGCGGGTAACACGGTAGTAGCTGCGCAGATTGGGCATGGACAATTCCACCACACGCTTGAAAAGCCGGAGCAGATCGGTATCAGAACCGTTCATATTCCCCTCCGTACCAGAGCCATGTCCTGGCTTTGGTCTGCTCTATGTGGTGTTCCACGTGTACGGCCCTGTATTCGGCATCAATGCCGCGACGGACATCCTGCAACTTGAAAAGGCGACCATCCCGCATACCTGGTAACAGAAAAGTTTCCACGCTTCCCCGCGCTTTGGGTGACTGAGCAGGGTTGTGCGCAATCAACCCCGCTCCGGTGGCGATAACAGGCACCGCCTCCGGCTCATCATTGTGCGGGCCGTATTGAATTGCTCCGGCATCATCCAGCCAGAGGGCGTGGTGGCTCATATCCTGCCCGTGGGCCATGGCGCAGCTGTGGGCCAGTTGTTCCATGGCCTGCCACACCGGCACATCGCGGAGTGTGAGCCGGGGCAGATTCACGGCGGGCACGTCCACAGTGCCGACAGTGCAGCCGGTCTTGGCCAGAATAAGCCGGGCAAGTACATCGGCCGTTTCATCCATGTAGGCTTCCGTTACACGGGTACGCATGAAAGGCGCGAACTCCGGGCCAAGCACCTGCACAGTAAGCTGGTCGCGGTTACGGCCAAACCCCGGCCGCCATCCATCCACAAGACCGGTCCATTCCCGCGCGGGCTGGCGCCGGTAACCGAAGCGGACAGACACGTGCTGACCAGGTTTCACGCGCTGCATCAATACGCCTTCAGGATCAGGCACATCAATCTCGCCGTAACTGGTAACGGTATGGCGGTCGAAGGAAACAACACACCGGGGGCAACGGGCCACCACCATACCGTCAATGACGACACGGACATTGATTCCGGCTATAGTGTTTTGTTGCAGGCTCATCAGCGGCCCCCCAGTATACTGGGAGAAAGCCCCGGTTCTGTGGTCGTGGAACTGGTGGGCGCTGCACCGGCTACGCCGGTCGCCCGCTGCTCGGAAATCTGAATAGGCGGACGATGCTCCATGAAGCGCAACGTCGCCTCAACAGTGTCGTCATTGTTGCCTTCGCTGGAATCAAGCGAATCAAAGACCACCTGATCCACATCCCGCGCGGCAAGATGCGGATTGGCCACCCGCAGCACTCGGGGGTTGGCGGCATTGTCATGGCCCTTGAACAGGCGGTTCAGTTCGGCCAGCTTGTCAAAGCAATCACTGTCATCGTCTGTGAGCAGAAGCAGCGATATTGAAACCTCGCTATCTTCCCAGCCCATGGGGGTTTTGGTCTTGCCGGAAAGGCCATCCTGCAGGGCTTCGTCGTACCGGACTCTGCCGCCAACACTCAGGCGTTGCAGGACACCCGGCACGAGGGTATCGCCGAGGCGGATCTCGCCGTGCTCGAAGGTCAGCAGGCCATCCATGCTATGCCTCCTTCACCTGGCTGAGTCCGGACGCGGAACCGTCGAATTCCGCCACGAGACGTTGCAGCGCCGCCACGAAGCCTTCCCCGTCCTTCACACCGGGCAGGGTTACGGACAGATGCTGGATTACGACACGGCCGCTCTCACGGCTGGCCTGCTCACGCCTCTGACCGGCTTGCGCTCCCTTGGCGTTGGCAGCTGCGGTATTAGGGGCCTGCCCGGTGACAATAGCCACGCCGGAAAGCGCATCTACCGCCGTGGCCCGCAACCGCGGTGCGGCACCGGTGATGCCTTCACCCAGCGTATCCATGACCTTCTGGCCAGAGAGTGTGAGCTGAGACAGCGGGCCTTCCCTGGCATCTGAAAACGGCAACAGATTACGCACCCGGCCAAGGATGGAGGAGACAGCTTCAAACGGAGCCCTGGCCATGGAGGTAATGCCGTCCACAAAGGTGCCGATGAGCCTGCGGCCCGACTCGTATAGAGAAATATCCCCTTTGAAGTAGCTGATCATGGTGCCTATGGCGCTGGTGACCATTTTGATGGGGGTAACGGCTACACGCACAGCCGCAGCCAGCAAGCGAAAGGCCCCGCCTACCACCACGCCCACAAAATTACCCAAAACACGCCACCAGTTGATAGTGTCTGCAGAGCCGAACACGTCATCATCGGATCCGAACACGGCAGAATATGCTTCCTTGATGACTGTAAATGCCTCAGCAATCACCGCTCCGGCCTCGTGAAAGGAATCCCCGATCTTATTAAAAGAAGCGCCCAGATCTCCGCCCACCACTTCCACAAAATCCATAATGCCTGACCGCAGCCATTCAAAAATGGAGATGAGCGGCTTGAACACCCCCTTCAGTTTGTCCCAATACGCGATAACAAGCACGGCCCCGGCGATGAGCCCGGCCACGAGCAATCCGACCGGGTTGGCCAGCATGGCAATATTGAGTGCTCCCATGGCAGCGGTCGCAGCCCATGTTGCAGCGCTGAACAGAGTGACGGCCACTATGACGGCGGCCAAGCCACCAGCCACGGCCAGCACGGCTTTGCCGACGGGGTGTGAGGCGAGCACATTGAGCCAGCCGACAAGGGTAGTTACAGCTCGAACGGCAATTGTAAGCGCCGGGGTGAATACTGAACCAATGCTGATGGACAGCCCCTCCCAGCCGGAACCGAGAATGGTGATGGAGCCCTTGAGGTTGTCCAACTGCCTGCTTGCCATCTCAGCTGCGGCACCGGCACTGGAACGCAGGGAGTCCGCATAGTTTCCAAGACTGGATACCCCCTTGCTCAGCAAGGCGGTAACGGAGCCGACTGCTTCTTCCCCAAAAATCTTTTTAAGGTACTCGGCCTTTTCGCCGGTACCCATGTCTGCCAATGCGGTTTCAAGGTTCCCCATCACAGACAGGAAGGGAAGCATGTTGCCCTGTGCATCACGAGTGTTTATGCCCAGCTTCTGCAATGCGGCGGCGGCTTCGCCGGTGGGAGCGGCAAGACGGGTAAACATGATTTTGGTTGCGGTGCCCGCCACGGCGGCGTTGATGTTGGCATCTGCCAGTTTGCCGGTTATGGCAGCTAGCAGCGCAAAATCTTCTCCAGAACTGGCGACAATGGCACCGGCGTTCTGAAGGGCCATACCCAGCCCTTCCACATTCGTGGCGCTTGTGGTGGACGCGGCGGCGATTATGTCCGCCACCTTTGCGGCCTTGGCCGCGTCCATCTGGAACGAGTTGAGCGCACCGGATGTGACCGTGGCCGCTGTGGCAAGATCGGTCTGTGCTGCTGCCGCCAGATCAAGCAGGCCGGGCATGGCTCCGACAATCTTGTTAGCAGTAAAGCCCTTCTTGGCCAGCTCCGTCTGCGCTTCCACAACCTGGGCCGCGGAGAAGGCTGTGCTGGCCCCCAGGTCAAGAGCTGACCGCTGCATCAGCTGCATATCGGAGGCGCTCGCCCGACTGATTGCCCCAAGGCCGGATATGGCCGCCTCAAACTCTGCCGCAACACCGATAGCAGGGGCAAAGGCCCCTAACACCACCCCGGCGGCTAACGCTAAAGGCAGCAGCTTCTTGGTCAGGTTGCCCATGGACTGAGACAGCGACGACCCTTCCGAGCGGGTGGCGCGGAATGAATCCCGAACCCGCTTGAGCGGGCCGGAGATGTTGTCCATCAGGCTGAATGTGGCGAAGACGTCGAAGACTTCCATGTTACTTGGCTCCCATAAGGGTGGCGATCAGGTTGGCGGTGACGGCTCCCTGCTGCCGCAGAATGCGTGCTTCCAGTTCCAGCGCTCTGGCTATCTGCTCCCCGAACTCCTCCATATCCTCGGCGGGTTCTTCCCTGAGCCAGTGGCGCACGATATCGGCGTAGGCCAGAGCGGCGTTGCCACGCACCGCCGCTCTGGCTTGTTCTAGTTTCCCGGTTCAACCACTCCCGCGCCGCATTTTTTGAACACAGCATCGGCAAAGCTCATGGCCAGCATGGGTTCATCACGGATAATTTCGGCAATCCGCTCCTTCTCATCCGGGTGAATAATCTGACGCAGAGTATTGCACATTGTGTCGAACTGTTTGGCCTTTTCCACCTTGGCGATGACGGTGAGTTCCTTACGGCCAGGACGACGAAAACGCAGAGTGATATGCTGGTCATTGCCGTCGAAGTCTTCATAGTCCGCGGTGAAAGGGCGGTATTTATCGCTTGTGATTGCCATGTCGTTCAATTCACTTTTGGGTTCTGCCATCAGGCCTGCTCCTTATTTGTAGTCCGCCACACCATCGCGCATGATCATCTGCACGGTGCCGGACAGCTTGACGGTTACTTCTTCATCGCCCTGCTTGGTTCCTTCATCCACATCGTCGATGAGAATTCCCTTCAGGATAACTTCGTGCTGTTTGGCGCCGTCCGGTTCGAAAGCGAGGGCCACATCGAACACGGACTTGAAGATGCCGCCCCGTAATGCACTGACAAGATCCTGATATTCGCTGACCAACAGGGTCATATCCACGCTGGCCTCATAGTTGCCGCGCGCAGCCCCTACGGAAACAGCACCCTTGCCGTACACACGTTTCTTTTTCTGACTGGCCTTCCAGTTAAGTTCACTGATTCCGACAAAGGCACCATGAGGACCGGTGATGCTCACGCTCTCCCAGTCGTGCACGGCACCGTTGACGGTGACGGTTGCGTTAGCTGTCATGGTCTAGCTCCTATGCCGCCATGCGCGGATCGAATTTGCCGCCCGCGTAGACGTAGGATGAAAACAGTTTGATGGTATCAATGATGGGGATGCCGATGAGGGTGGTTTCCGTGGCCACGCCATTGTTGACGAAATCCTGATCCATGGGGATTGAGACGGCATACCCGGCCAGTTCCTTGGGCTTGGCCTTGACCATGGTATCCAGCGCATTTTCGAGATTGGCCCGCAGATAGGCTAAACCGCTGGTGTCTGCGCCCTGCAGCGGGTCACCCAGTTCATCCTTCAGAGATTTGAGCGCTTGCAGACGCATGAGGCGCACAGCCTTGAACGTTACACGCAACACTTCAAGCCGCTGATAGTCACTGGTGGAATCCGCCATGGTCCGGGCTGTTCCCCAGTAGACGGCCTGCAACCCGGCGTACCGGGTAAGCGTGATGTATCCGGCTTCTTCCAGTTCGCTCTGCATGGCCTCGGTGTAGCCTTCCGGCAGAGAGATGCCGGTAATGCCCTGGTCACGCACCCGGCCGATATCACGCTGCACAGGTACTTCCATGATACGCCCGGCCAGCAGTCCTCCGGCATTGCGGAGTTTGCGCAGGCCGGTGCGGTCGCTGATCTCGCCGAATCCCACGCACACACTGACGAAACGGTGGGCAAACCCCATACGCTCCTGCTTCAGGGCTGTTACCCAGTCATTCAGGTCTTCACCGGCTGCGGGCAGTCTGCCCTCACACACAAAAAACGTAGGGCGGTGGCGGTTCCAAAGGTCGTCGGCCAGTGCGCCCATGGCAGCCCAATCCACGGAATCGGACGGACCGACCACATAGACGAATTCCGGGTCCACTGTTTCCAGCGGGATGGTCAATGCGTCGATAACGTCCGCGATGGTGGGCACCGGGGCAAGCAGGTCGAACTGGTATGTGCTACCCAGCGGATAATCGCCCGCCGGACAGGTGATGGTAACGCCGGTGTCGGCCACAGGAATCTGACCATCCACCGGGATGGTGCGATACGGGCCGAAATTGTCGCCGCCATCCACGGAAAGGCGATACTGGCCTTCGTTGCGGTCACCGCCCTTGACGATCTGCAGCACCACCTCGGCCCCGGCCTTTACGGTTCCCGCTGCAGTGATCTCCGGCCCCAAACCGATGCGGGTAACAGGGCCGATGGGACCACGCACCGAGTAGCTGTAGCGGTCGCCAGCCACGAGATTGCCCGCTGCCAGCACGATGGTGGTACCGGTATCGGCAACGCTGATCTGCCCATTGGCAGGCACGGCGGCGGCCACTCCGAATGTTGCCCCGCCGTCCTTGCTCAACTTGCACGTGGCAACGCCGGGAGCACCGGCATCCACTATCTCGGCAATCACATCGGCGTTGCCACCGGGAAGACCGCTTACATCGGCATCGGGACCAGTGCCGGTATGCTTGAGCGTGCTGATGGTGCCACCGGGCGACCCTGCCACCGGAACAGCCAGCACAGTGCTGTCCTGTCCGCCGGTGGCAAAGACATGCTGCAGGCGGTCTACCAGAGGGCCGGTACCCAGCAGGCCTGTCAGATCGCTACGCTTACCCAGATAGTAGACCTTGCCTACTTCCCCGGCGCTGCATACACCGACAATAAGGGCCTTGCCGCTCACATCGCCGGGCACAAGGCCGCTGGTGCCGTCCACCAGAAATTCAAATACATCCTTACGGGCCATGGTTACCTCCCGCCGCCGACACGGCGTTCGCGCAGCCGGGTGACTGCGGCATCAAATTCGGCCTTGGTAACAGCCTTGTCGCCCGTCCAGATCTCTGCGCGGAGCATGCCTGCGAGTTCCCACGGTTTCAGGCCGTGTATGGCAGCCAGTTCGGCCACCTGCTGCAATGCGGCGCGGTCTGAGCCGGAGAGCGGCTCATCTTTTTTTCCCTTACTCACGTCCTGCCTCCTGATAGGTTGCATTAGGCGTTACATCCAGAATCCACGGGGTTTCCGTGTCGTCTGTCAGCATGGCGCTGAATTCTATATGGTAAACTTTCGACCATTTCTTGAGCACCTCCACCAAAGCGGAAGTGAAACCCCGCCAATCCGCGCTGGATACGGAACACGTGACACGGTTGCCGGAAGGGTCGGCAAACTGTCGGGGCAAGGCCCGGACAAAGGATTCGCACAGGGTATCAAACGTGGACTCATCATTCGTCCACAGGGTGACGGTGATGGGCTGCCGCACCCGATACAGCCTGCGCCGCAGGGTGCGCTTTCGCTCCGGCTCTGCCGGAGACGCGAATTTACCCACAACGCCGCCCGCCTTATTCAAGCGCTGCGTCTCCCAACGGACATCGATGCGCGGCACCGGCAATGTGATGTCGTCAGCATCTTCGGGATTCAGCACCACGGCCCCTTCCGGTATTCCGGCGGCCGCTGCGGCCTCTATGATCTGGTCGAAAAGGAAATTTCTCATATTGGTTGTCATCCACCCAGCAGGGCTTGGCGCATGTGCTGCACCATCATCTCCCGCACTTCCTTGACGTCTTCCCCGGACAGACCGAGGTAGGTACGCTCAGGTATCGTTACCTGATCAACTTGGGCAAAGCCGCCACCCGGCAACGGGAACTTGAGCTTGCCTTTCTTGCCCCTGATGGTTCCCCCGCGCTGATGGATGGCCGCATATTTCATGCTGGTGCCGATCGTGACCTTGGCCGGGCTGGCTGCGTACCCTATGGATTTTTTGAGAGTTCCCTTGTCCGTCAGGGTAACGCCGCCTTCGTTCCTGGCCCGGAGTGATGGCTCCCATTTGGAACCGTCCGGGCGCTCCTGATCTTCAAAACGTTGGTGCGTACTGGAAACGAGCGCCTCGCCGATAGCCTCGGCCAGCTGCTGGGTGCGCTGGGCATGCGATATGCCCGCATCCACGGCCCGCATCAGGCCGTCCATGGGCATGGAGAAGGATGCGCCAGCCATCAGCGCCACCCCTTGAGGTTCAGTGTTGCCGGACGCGTCACCACGGCCAGGGTGCCGTTGGCCCCTGTCGAAGGTTCCAGCCCCAGCTCATCCAGCCCCAGCTCCAGCTTGTTATCCCGGATCAGAGCCAAGTCCTTGCGGGCCTGCTTATAGAGATCCTGCAGCACCAGCAGCTTGTTGCCTGCGTTGGTGTCGTCCTTCACCGCCGTTATGCCGCCGATAGCTTCATACGCCGCCATGACAGCCGCCATGCGCTTGATGGTTTCAGGCACTGTGACGAGCGGCAGCACGTAATGACGGCGAAGAGCATCGTCGATGGCACCACACACGCTGGCGATCTTTCGTCCCACGATGCCGGGCGTTACCTTGTCTGCCGCATCCAGATACGCGGCAGGAATGTAGTCGTGCAGGTCGTCTCGTTCGCAGTACATGCTTGTTCCGGGCGTTTTGAACTAGTTTTGAACTAGTGTTACAGGTTCGACTCGGCCCGACATCCAGAGGGCCTTGTTCAGGCCCTCTGGAGCGGTCTTCGCACAGTGGGGGATTACGCGAGGACGGTGGCCTTGACCGTGGCCTCGGGGGCGACAGCCGGCAGCGGCTTGGATTCGCCGACCAGCAGGATGCCGGAAGGGTTGTCCCGCTTGATGGGCTTGATGAACATGGGCATGGCGTGCAGGTTGGCGTCCAGATCGTCCACGGGGCCGTAGAAGAAGGCCGTATTGCCGGTGGCAATCATGCGGACTTCCTTGTCGTCCAGCTTGGGCTTGGTGGTCTTGGTGGACGGGTCATAGTAGGTTTCGGCCATCTTGCGGATGGTGTGACCACCAAGCGAGATGGAGCCGTCCTTTTCCACCAGAACGGGAATTTTGGGCTTGTCGGTGGCCTCAATGAGCTTGAGCACCGTGGAAAAAGCCAGTCTTCCGGCAAACGTGATCTTGGAACCGCCATACCCGGCCTTGTCGAGGTCCGTGGCCATGTCTTCCAACAATTCGTACACAATCATGAGACTCGCATCGGCATGGTCCCATTTCTCAGCAGCTGCCAAGGCATGATCGAGCGGAGCTCCGTAATCCACCTGATACGTGGTGAAAGAGCCGTTGGACTGCAGCAGAGGATAAGCAATCCGGCCATCGAAGGCGGCCTGGGCGCAGAGAACTTCCGACGTGAGGCGGGCCGCCCTTCGCAGAGCCAGCTGCTTGCGATTGGACCACTGCTCCAGCGTGGTGGGGCTGGCGATCTTGAGGTTGTTAAGATCCACGGCGCTCAGCTCGTCATGGATACGCACCGGCAGGGGTTCGATGTAGGAGGTCTCAGTATCTTCGCCACGCAAGGGAATGGACGCACTGCCACGGCGCACAACCGGCACGGCACCTACAACCTGCTTGATGTCGGAGACAGGAATGACGGGGGATTCATAGTTCGCCCGCACGTCCGCCGGGAACAGCAGGTCCATGACCGTAGTGGTCAGAGGCGGAGCGGCCTCGAACCGCCTGGCGATACGAGCTGCGGTAAAATACGGCTTCAGATCAAACATGGGCTACACACTCTCCTCAGCGTAGATGTGGCGCTCTTCGAGTTTGACGAGGGTTGCGGCATCCGGTGCAGCGCCGCCGGACACGGTGAGCAGGTCGGCGCGGACGCGGCCCAGCACGCACAGGGAGATGCCGGGGTCGGTACCTGCCGCATTGCAGGTGGCCACGCCTTTGACAGTCTGCGCGGGGTCAGCCGCAGGGTCATAGATGACGGCTTTTCCCGCATCCAAAGCGACGACTGCGCCCATGGGGATGACGGCAGCGGCCTGCTTGGGGTATTCGCGTTCAATGTGCGGACCGGTACCGGTCGTGACACTGACGACCGTGTGGCTGGTACGCATGACTGCATCATGTACACTCATGGTTTATTCCCCTAGAACTTGGCGGCAAGGCCGCTGGTGTTGACGGTTTCTTCACCGCCGGGCTTCTGATCGGGCGAAGAAAATTCAAACAGCCCGTGGGCCTGACGCCCTTCAAGCCAGTTGAAGAAGTGATCTTCAACGGTTTTCTTTCCTTCGCCCTCGCTGAAGCAGATTTCATCGCCGGGCTTGCCGCCAAGGCGCTCTGCAAACGCGAGGATGCGGTCTTTTTCCGCGGGCAGCACTTTGCCATCCTTGATCAGGGCATCAACCTTGGCCGTGCGGGCCTCTTTGGCCTTTGCCGCCTGTGCCTCGGCGAAGCTCTTTTCTGCCGCTTCCCTGGCCTTGTTGGCATCGGCTGCGGACTTGTCGGCATCGGCCTTTTCCTTTTCCAGCCGGGCGTTGTCCGCCTTCAGTTTTTCAATGAGTTCCTTGTCGCCCATTGTGTTCTCCGTGCCGGTGATACCCGGCTGGTTTGGTGCCGGTTGCCCCGGCGTCTCCGAAAAGTCGAAGTGAATCTCAGTTGTGTCTTCCCCGGAGCCGAGGTTGATATCGCCCAAGCCTTTGATAGCTGGCGGGGTCGCTCCGAGCAGGCCGACATGCCGGAGGGTTCCATCCGGGTAGAGACTCATGCTGACCTTTTTATAGTGGCCATTATCCACGGCTTTCTTCAGGCTGTCGGGAACCTGGGCAAACTGTGCCAATAAATATTCCCCTTCACGTTTGAGACGATTCACCCACCCGAAAGCCGGGCCGTTGTTCGCAGGATGGCCCAGCACCAGCGGGGCTTCGTGGTCCTTGGGGTTATAGGCGGCCACGACTTTGTCGAAGTCTGCCTCCGTCAGTTGCACCTGCTGGCCGGACATGGCGGTATGCAGGCCGGTGCGGCCTATCTTGGTCCATTTCATGGCGTTTCTCCTTGGGGGTTGGTTGACTCGCCGGAATGGCGGGCGTATTCTGTGAGCAGATAGTTCATGCGGCGTACCCTGAACCTCGTCCGGGTGAGGGTAGAAGCAAGGGTGTCGCAGGCTCGGAAGCCCGGTTCTTCCGGGCCATTGTTTTTTTAGGGCTCGCGGTACAGCAGCGCTCCCTGCCGCTGGCGCTCCATGTATTTGAGCATGGCAGCTTCGTTGCCGAGCTTGGGGGTAAAGGTGGTGGCTCCCTGCCATTCACGGCCCCGCACCAGATTGAACACGGCAAAGCCCCCAATCCTGGCTTCCTCCTCATCCCGGAACAGCCTGATCAGCCGCAACACCGGCATAGGCTTTCCTGCCACCTCCGCTGGCACCTGCCAGACCTCCCACGGTTCTTTGACAGTTCTGGCCAACAGCTTCAGATATTGCTCACGGCCACTCTTCAGCACTTTCCAACCGCCTGTTTTCTTGTCGATAAACAATCCCTTGCCGATAACGACGGGGATACCGCCCGGAATCGTATGCACAGCGCTGGCATTGATATCGGCAAGGTTGAACTCTTTGAGGAAGGCAGCCACATACTCTTCCGCCTTCAGGCCCCCGGGCAGAATGTCCTTTGCCGTAACCGGCAGGATGTGGCGCTTGGCCAATGAGGCCAGTGGCGGCCTGCACGGGGCACCGGCTTGTGGATCGGCAAAGGATGTGCCGCCGGTGCGGCAAAGCGTGGGAAGAGGCAGGTCTTTGATCTTGGCGTCCAGTTCCGAAGGTGCGAGTCCATGTAACCAGTCTTGCCCCACGTTTCCCGCAAAGCCGGCATCGGGCACCGGGCGACGGGCCGGAAGACGATTGCCTGTGCGCGGGTCCACCGGTTCAATGAGGTCCGGCATATCCTTCTGGATTTCCACACCGCTTTGCTTGGCCTGCCGCTCAGAAAGCGTTTGCACTGTGCAGCGGCAGGCGAAGCCGTTGGGTGGATAATAGGTGCTCCAGAATTCATGATCGTGGGGATAGACAAGCCCATGCAGCGCCAAATGATCCGGGCGGGTGCGTTTGTCGGCCACGGCCACATAGCGCCAGTAGGGACGCAAAGCCGTGGTACGCTGCATCTGTGCAAAACGCCCGGCCATGTAGGCGCTCTGTACGTTGGTGCGGTAGATGTTCTCCAGCCGCCAGCGCGGCAGCCTGGCTCCCTCCAGTACGGCGTCCATACGCCCCTTGAAGTCTTTGAGAGTTTCCCCGTTGGCCATGGCTTCATGGACAGCCTGTTGCACGGCGGCTATCTGGTCCTGCCGGGACAGCCCCGACACGGCGAAGGCACGTGCGCGGGCCTGCCCGGAAAGGTTCTTGAACACCTCCGGGGTGACGGACACCTTGTCCTGCCAATAGGCAAGGGCCTCTTTGGGGGGCAGCGCTACAGGCTCAACGGTCATCGGACTTGCTCTGCATGGCGTAACGGCCGAAGAGGTCCGCATTGGTCAACAGGTCGCCCATGAAAGCGGCTTGCTCATCCTCGTCCATGGACTTGCCGAGCAGCTCCGCCAGCATGAGCTGCAAGTCCTCCCACGATTCTGCGGCCTGCAGCACAGTCTTGACCTCGGCCATGAATTTCTCATTTCGCTTGGCAGCTTCCGGCAGGCTCGTTTTCACGAAGGCATCTAAAACTTGTTGATACGGGTCCGAATTGCCTGCCGTATCGTGCTCGGCAAAGTCCGTGTCTCCGGCTGCAGTGGCGTTGGGTTCTTTGTGATTCGGCGCGTCTTCTGGTTCGCCATCCAGCTCGAACTCATCTTCCGTGAGATCATAGGTCCTCACGAAATAGGTTTTCTTGAACCGCACACCGAGATTCTTCAGCTTGGTGTCCAATTCAGCCTGCGCGGCGTAGTCATCAGGTTCCACGTAACTGAAGAGAGGCGCAAATTCGCCCGCCGCGTTGACCTGCATATAGGCCCACGCGATATTGTTCATGGCGGTTTCCACCATGAGAGCGTCAGCATCAGAATAATCGCCAAGTAGTTGGTAATGGGTCTGCGTGGCCGCGTTGGAGTGCCCGTTCCCCACATCGCTGGTCAGGGTCTGCCCCTTGATCACCTTGTTGATGGATTTGTCCCAGTGAGTGATGAATTCAAGGTGCTGGGAACCACCCTTGGCAGAAAACTCCACGGCTTCCACCTTGGCCCCGTTTGGCACGACGGCAACAGCGTCCTGCACCATGGCGGCAAGGTCGGCGGCCATGCGGTTGATCTCAGGCTGTGTGGCACTGGCGCGGGCGGTGCCGAGCAGCCACGGCTGCCCGTATTTCTCCGTGAACCGGCACCAGAATTCGATGCCGCCACGCTTGAAGGCCACAGGCCAGAGGCAACGGGACAGGAGACGCAGCCCATACGGGTTCTTGTAGGTGGGAAAATGGCGGGCCAGCACAAACTTATACGGGTGCACCGGCCGGGCCTGCGTAAAGAACTCACCCCGGAACATGAGCCGGTTGTCATCATCGAAGGCAAACCACTCCACCGGCTTTGGGTCAGCCGCGACCAGGCGAAGCCGTCCACCATCCGGGACAAACACAAGTTCTATGGGCGTCATGCCGAAGTACGGCGCATCGAGGATGCCACTGATCAGCACATCCATGTCCAGTTGCTCAAAGTCCCGGACAATATCGTCGCACAGCCGTTCGGCCTGTGCAGTGGGCTCCTCCCCATTGGCGGCCCCCGGAGAAAAACGATACTCGCGGCGGTTCAAGGTCTTGAGCTTGCGGGACTGAATAGCCTGTGTGACCTCATCATCGGCCATAAGGTCTTCCAATACGTGGACGCTGTCCCCGCGCTTACGGAGCACCGGATCAGGGTCCGGCAGCCAGCCCAGAGCCGCGCCGAGATCGAAGCCACCGAGGGCATTGCGGCGGGTGGCCAGTTCCTCACTCAGGGCGGCGCGTTCGGAGGCACTGGAGAAATCAATTACGGACCCATCAGGTCCGTACAATACGGGTGTCTTCATGTAATCCTCGTTAGTATCCGTGCGTCATTCTGCGGGCCATTCCACCACCAGCGGTTGCACAGGCCCACTCCTCACCGGCTTCGATGCTGTTGCGGGCATACAGGGCCAAAGCCAGTGCCACAGCGCTGTCGCAGTGACGTTGCCCATCTTTGCCCTTGATGCTGGCCTCCGGCGGGCGTGCAATGCCCTTGAACACCTTGATGCCGCGTAAATCGTCCAGCACTCCGGCATCCTTGGGTAGCAGTATGGTGCGGTCTTCCAGCCGGGCCTTGAGCGGGGGCATGTGCTCCCGGTACCAGCCCTGTGACAGCATCACCTCTTGGATCAGCTCCGGGCCGTACCGCTGCCGGGCGTATTCCGCGAGGGCCTGCCCGTTGCCGCGTGCGTCCAGCGCCCCACCGGAAAAGCGCGGCAGGCGGTCTACAAAGTAGGCCAGCATCTGTTCCTGTGTGCGGTACGGGGCGTTGCGGAGTTCCAGCAGGAACGGTGTAACGAGGGAAAGGTTCTCCAGTTCGAGAAGCGGAACATCGACGGTCAGGTCACCGGAACGGCCGAAGTCTTCACCGAAGAAATGACGGCACCCACCATATTCACGGTGGAGCTTATCCAGCAGGGGGCGGAGTTCGCCTTCGCACCAGTCCTGCACCTCGCGGTAGGCCCGGTCCAGTGGCCAGTCCACGAAGTTCGCCGTGGGAGGAGACCAACGCAGCACGGGGATCTCGGCACTCATGCAAGGTTCAATAAGGTTGCGGCTTAGCCAATTGCCGCTTGAGCGGCTGGGGACGCAGAAGAGTTCCTCGTCCGCGCCATCGCCATAATCGGCAATAAGCTTCTGCCGCCATCGGATCTCCGCTTCCACGCTCCACGTCAGGCCTTTGGCCGAGCAGATGGCTTTGTACAGCCCTTCGGCCAACGCATCATCAAGGTCGGTGCGGTGCAGAGAGTACTCCCGTTTTCCCGCCCTGATATCCTGAATATATTGGTTGAACTCGGAATCTTCGCCGTTGTGTGTGGAGATTACGGCCACGTCGCCGCCCCACATGGTGAGCGCGATGGCGGCCTTGAGCAGTTCGCCGAGGTCCTCTACGAACGCGGCTTCGTCTATCCGCACCCGGCCCTGCTTGGAGCGCAGGTTTGAAGGATTGGACGAAAGGCCTTGCACCACATGACCGGAAGCGAACCGGACCTGATAAATGGTGACGTCCTTGTCCTCATCCGCCAGCACGATTTCTTCCAGTTCTCCGGCAACAAGGTTGAACTTCTTGGCCCAGCTCGCCACATCGGCCACATACTGCCTGGTCATGTCTTTGTTGTAGGAGAGGTAGTATGTGGACATACCGCCATCATCCTTGACTTTGGAGGCAACAAGGGCGCTGTCTGCGGCATCGCCCCACGAGGCGCCGATACGGCGGGATTTCTCCCAGAATTTGACCGGGGCGCGGTCGTTGATCCAACGCTTCTGGTACGGCAGCAGCTTGGCCATCAGATGATCCCCCTACAATATCTCGCGGATACGGGCTTCCAGATCAGCGGAGAGCCCCTTGGTCTTGGTGGTATCTTCCGCGGGCCTGGCTGCAGCTTCCATCTCTGTCACCAGCTTCAGTGCCTTTTGCACGTCGGCTACGGCCTTGAAGTCAATATCCTCCGGCGAGGCAAGCAGCATGGCCAGCTTGGTTTCAATGGCTTCACGCAGGGCTTTGACGGCGTCTCCGGCGGTGCGGATGGGGCGTTTTTCACTTCGGGTGGCAGCTTCCAGAGCCTTGCCCGCGCGTTCCGCTTCGGCCTGTCGCATGGCCAGAGATTCCAGCGAGGCCACGGCAAAGCCGGTTTGGGCATCTTTCGAATCGATCAACTTCTTCAGCATGACCGACCGGGCCATGATGGTGTCCGCACGAAGTTCCGCCTCGGCCTGTGCGATACGGTCCCGCTTTTTGCGCCAGCCGTACTTCTCTGACCACCGCTTGAGCGTAGATTCGGCGACACCGACTTCCTTGGCGACCTCACGGTAAGACAAGCGGGCCACGCAGTAGAGTTCCTGCGACTTCCAGACTGTTTCCGGCTGATGTTCACGCCCGCGTTGAATGGTGCCCATGATACTAGCCCCGGCTCAGGTTGGGACGCTTGACACCCGGCGCGGTGGCGCGGCACTTGGCCACGTCTTCGCCTCTGGCGGTAAGGGTGGCCACAAGGCAGGAATCTCCATCCAGCGTTACAAGGCCTTGTTCAGCAAGCCACGCCAGTTCTGTACGCATTTTGTCCCTGCTGGGGGCGAAACCGTATTCACCCACGGCATCAGCAATGAGGCTTTCGTTAGAGCGCATGGCAGGCGATTCATCCAGCAAGCGCAAAATGGTGATGCGCAGATGTTCCGTTACATGTTCCGAATAACTCACTTGCTTCCTCCATTAA
>NZ_AXWQ01000021.1 GCF_000482745.1 Oleidesulfovibrio alaskensis DSM 16109
CGGCGTTATACGTGCGGTGCATAGTTACGGGGCCGGAGCCGTAACCGTCATACCTGTGAATGCGGGGGAACCTGTGGCGAAAAACTCCGCAGTTATTGAAAACCTGCCGTTCCCGTATGCCTGCGGCATGACGGCGGAGCCGCAGCTGCATGCCGAAGGCTTCTGGGGAAAGGCCGGATGGATTTTCACCTCTGCCGGTATCGGTGTTTCGGCATCGGTGCGCGATGACGGGGTGCGGGTGTTTACGGGCGGTGCGGGCCTTGCCTCGCAGCCTGCTTCCATCGGCGGTGATTTCAGCGCGGGTGTGCCCGGACCCGCGCGAATCCGCGCAATTGTACACAGGGGGTATTGATATGCCGGTATATGCCAAGGCGGGCGAAAGTCTGCAGCACATTATGAATCCGCTGCAGGCGGCAAAGCATCCGGAACTTGTTCTTATGGAGGGGCCGCGCCCTGCCGACGGGTATGTGGCTGCGGATTCCGGCAGGTGGGTACTGTCCCGGGCCGCCCTGCTGCAGGCTGTAAGCGCCGAAAAGAACCGCCGCAGAGACAGCGGCTTTATGCTGGACGGCGTGCTGTGGGACAGCGATTACGCCGCACGGCTGGCCTATGCGGAAATGGCCGCACGCTTTGCGGCGGCACCGGACTGCACCGTGCACTGGAAGGCCAGCGCGGGCAACTGGGTGATGTTGGATAGCGCGCTGTTTGACAGGGTGCGCACGGCTGCTGAAGCGCATATAGCCGCAGCCTACGAATGGCAGCGGCAGCAGGAGGCCGCGCTGGCATCTGTACCGGATGAAGGGCAGACTGCGGCAGACTGCTGACCTGCCTGCGTGCGTGGCTGTGACGGGCTTTTTTGCCGGCAGAAGATACCGGCGAAGACACCGGCGGTGATACGGGGAGCCCGTGCACAGGCATTGCGGCATACGCCTGCCCGGCCGGTTATGGCAGGCGGCAGCAGCCGGAAAAGCTGATCCTGAACCGCGGGGCATTACGCCCTGCGGTTCAGTTGTCTCTGTATTCCGTGCTTACGTCCACCTGTCCGCTGACTTTTACCGTTTGCTGATCTGCTCTGTCAGGATTATGCGCGCAGCCGGCAGCCAGCACGGCTGTCAGTATCAGGGATAATAAAAAAAGAGTGTGTTGTGCGGCTTTCATGGCTGTTGCTCCGTTGTTTTTCTGCCGGTGTGCTGTCTTTACTGTGTGGCTGTGCAGGCGCGGCGCAGCGTTGCTACCGGTTCCGCTATGCCTCAGAGTGCTGCCGCATGCAAGTGCAGGTGCGGGGTCGCATGATGGGGGCGCCGTTTTTTATACAAGCATAGACAGCTTTTATGATGGCATTTCGGCCTTGCGTTGTGTAAAATCTGCAGTACGGTTTTTTGCCTGCGATGCGGTGGTGCATATATGCGCCGCCTTTGCGCACCGCGGGTTATCTATGTGTTTCAGGGCCCGTATGGCCGGTTCGGTACCGCGGCACCCTGATGCGGCTTTGTGTGCGCCCGGCATGCTGCTGATGTATTGTCTGACATGCTGCCGGTCAGATACCGCGGTTACCCTTGGGGAATGTAAACTGTGACTGACAATAATCAAGACCTTGTACAAGAGCACGAAGGGCTGGCAGGGCTGCCTGTTGAGCAGCCGCCTCCGCCGTCGTTCATACGCATCTTCTGGCTGCCCGTAATATTGTATGCCGGATTTGTGCTTCTTTTTGTTTATTGGGCCGGTGCCGAAGCGGAAAAAGAAGCTCTTGCCGACCTTGATGCCCGTCTGCGGGTGGCGGCCGTGGCGTTGCCGGGCATGCTTGCCTCAGATTTTCATGACCGGGCTATAGCCCCAGGTTCTGTGGGGATTGATGAAGAGCTGAAGAACCGCGAGCGCTTTAACAGGTATGCCGCGGAAGCAGGGATGATATACGTCTACACGCTTGTCCAGTTCCGCGACGGGTTCTGTTTTTCGTCGCCCACTGTGACAGTGGAAGAAGCGCAGGAACGCCGTTCGTGGTTTTTCTACCCGTACGAAAATCCGCCTCCGGCGTTTATGAAAGCCCTGCAGACCAACACGGCGCAGTATGTTTCGTATGCCGACGAATGGGGCCGCTTCCGCTCTGTTGCGGTGCCTATGACATCTCCTTCGGGACGGCGGTACCTTGCCTGTGCCGATATCCAGCTGCAAGAGGTGCACGAGGAAATCCGCCAGCGGCAGCAGTTCGCTTTGCTGGCGTCGCTCGGCTTCATGCTGCTGGGAGTGCCTTTTCTGCTTGCCGGGCGGCAGGCTGTGGCAATCTATGCCCGGTATTCGTTGGGAATTCTGAGCAGAAATATGAAACTGAAGCGTCTGGCGGAGCATGACAGCCTGACAGGACTGCTTAACAGAGTGTCTTTTTTCCGTGTGGTGGATCAGCGTATTCTTATGATGCGTCAGGTCGGCGCGCAGGGGGCGCTGCTGATGATAGATATTGATGACTTCAAGGAGATCAACAGCAGGCACGGGCATCTTTTCGGTGATGAGGTGCTGCTGGGAGTCAGCCATATCTTGCGTCAGACCGCCCGCAAACAGGATACTGCGGGGCGGTACGGCGGCGAGGAGCTTATGCTGTTTCTGCCCGATGCCAGCGCGGATGCCGCCCGTTCTGTGGCGGAGAGGCTGTGCGCACAGGTGGGCGAGATGCCGTTCACATTTCAGGGACGCACCATCCGGTGCACCGTCAGCATAGGTGTGGCGCATTTTACCGCGCCTTCCGATATGGCCATGGGCTATGCAGAAGTGGCGGACAATGCCCTGCGGCAGGCCAAACGGCATGGAAAAAACAACGTTGTGGTGCTCGGGGCCTGATGTCCGCAAGTGCCGTATGTCTCCCCCGCACGGCAGCATACGCCGTGCGGGGGCTTTTTTAATATCGCACTGTCAGACTACGACTGCGTAAGCTTGTTCCAGTCGGCAAGAAATGCATCAAGGCCGGAATCTGTGAGCGGGTGATGCATAAGCTGTCTGAGCACCGTGTAGGGCACTGTGACCACATCCGCCCCCACCAGCGCGCTGTCCAGCACGTGCTGGGCGTGGCGTATGCTGGCGGCCAGTATTTTTGTTTCGTAGCCGTAGTTGTCAAAAATGGTGCGTATCTGGCTGACAATCTCCATACCTTCATGCCCTATGCCGTCCAGCCTGCCCAGAAAAGGGCTGACATAGGTTGCTCCGGCTTTGGCGGCCAGAAGTGCCTGCATGGCCGAAAAAACCAGCGTCACATTGGTTTTTATGCCTTTGCCGGTCAGAGTGCGGGTGGCGATAAGGCCTTCGGCGGTCATGGGCACCTTGATGACCACATTATCGCCGTAACGCACCAGTTCTTCCGCTTCGCGCAGCATGCCTTCAGCATCCGGACTGATTACCTCCAGACTGACAGGGCCGTCGACCTCGTCGCAGATCTGCTGCATGCGTTTTTTCCAGTCGCCGCCCTGCCGTGAAAGCAGAGTGGGGTTGGTGGTTACTCCGTCAATAAGTCCCTGCTTTCCGGCCAGACGTATTTCGTCCAGATCGGCGGTATCGAGAAAAAATTCCATATACGTCTCCTTGGATACGCTGCGCACCGCATGGTGAAAGGGGCAGCTGTTGTGTCTTATGTTACTGCCAGCGTAGCACGCCGCGCCCCGTATGTCTGCATGGTCAGAGGTGGTATGTGACTTTGCGTGCCGGTGCGGATAATAATAACAGCCGGCCTGCCGGACGGATATACTGGCCATAACGTACCGGAGGTTCCGATGTACAGCGCCGACAGATACCCCGTCCGCAGCCGCCGGAAGTGCTTTTCGTGCGGCATGCAGGGCCATGCATGCAGGCTCCGGACCGTTTGCGTGCGGGCCGTGTGCGCCGTCTGGCTGATTGCTCTGTACGCGGCCGGTGCCGTGGCTGCTCCTGCCGTTGCGGCCGCTGCCGTGGGGGGCGCTCCGGCACGGGCGCTGCTTGTTTCATCTTATCACCCGGGATTCCCGACTTTTTTTGACCAGATAGCGGGCCTGCGTTCTCAGCTTGATGCCGCCGGAGTGCTGCTGGATGTGGAATTTATGGATTCCAAGCGGTTTGCTCCCGAAAAGGTTTCGCCCCTGTTCAAAGACATGCTGAAGCGCAAGCTGGCGGTACTGCCGCCGTATGATATCGTGTTCTGTGCCGATGATAACGCGCTGCAGTTCATGCTTGAGCACGGCAGAGAGCTTTTCCCCCTTACTCCGTGCATTTTTATGGGCATCAACAATGTGGGGCTGGCTGTCTCGCTGCGGCAGGATGAACTGTTTACCGGCGTGGTGGAATCTGTATCCGTGACGCAGACCCTTGCGCTGGTGCGGCAGCTTTTTCCTCAGATGACCGGCGTTGCTGTGCTGGTGGACGGCACTCCCAGCGGACAGGGTGACCTGAAAACCGTTCTGGCTGCGGAACGGGACTTTCCGGAACTCAGCTTTTCGGTGATTTCTCTGCAGGATATGAGCTGGGATGCCTTTGGCGCGGCACTGGAAAAGGTGCCGTCGACCAGCGCTGCACTGCTGCTGTCGGCGTATGTCGATGCCGCCGGCGAACGCAGAACATTTGAGTCATCGTTGGATTTTATAGCTGCCCACCTGCGTGTTCCGCTGCTGCATCTGTGGGAGCACGGCATAGGAGAGGGCGTGCTGGGGGGGCGTGTGGTCAGCCATCACGAACAGGGACGGTTAGCCGGCATGCTGGGGCTGCGGGTGATGCGGGGCGAATCCGCTGCCGTGGTGCCGGTGGTGCGCGGTGATGCGGCTAACAGATATATTTTTGATTTCAGACAGCTGGAAAAATTCGGCGTGCGGCTGTCGCGCCTGCCTGAAGGCAGTGAAATACGGTATCGCAGCAGTACGGTATGGGAGCGTAACCGCTGGGGCATTATCATCGCTGTGCTGGTGGTGCTGCTGCAGGCACTGGTCATACTCATGCTGCATACGAGCAGGCGCCGTCTGCGCGACAGTGAAGAGGAACTGCGCCTGTGGGGTGTGGTGTTCCGCCATGCGGGGTGGGGCATAGCGCTGGGGGTGGGCGATGATGACAGGCTGACTCTTGTGAACCCCAGATATGCCGAGATGCACGGGTATACCGTGGAAGAGATGCAGGGCATGTCGGTGCTGGAGCTGTATCCGCAGCGGGAATGGGCCGCACTGAAAAGCCAGCGTGCGCGTGCGCTGGCAGACGGCCGCGCAGAACAGGAAAGCGTGCACCTGCGTAAGGACGGCAGCAGTTTTCCGGCGTGGGTTGATATTTCCGTCGTACGCGGCAGTTCGGGCGGCGTTACTTACAGAGTGGTGAATGTGCAGGACATATCGGAGCGGGTGCGTACACAGGAACTGCTGGTTGAAACGGAAAAAATGATGTCTGTGGGCGGACTGGCAGCAGGTATGGCGCACGAGATAAATAACCCTCTGGGTATTGTGCTGCAGAGTGTGCAGAACATGCAGCGCCGCCTTGACCCGTCACTGGAAGCCAACGCACGCGAAGCAGCAGCCTGCGGGGTGAATCTGGAAAATGTGCAGACGTACATGGAGCGGCGCAGCATTATGCGCTCGCTCGAGCATATCCGCGAGGCAGGACTGCGTGCGGCCGAGATAGTACGCAACATGCTGGATTTCACCAGACGCAACGATGCCGGACGCAGCACCTGCGACATTGCCGTGCTGCTGGAAAAGGTGCTGATGCTGGGGGCCAGCGACTACGACCTGAGCAAAAAATATGACTTCAGGAATATACGCATAGTAAAGGATATTGAAGCGGACCTGCCCGCCGTACCATGTGTGCGCACAGAGATTGAACAGGTTTTTTTCAATATCATCCGTAATGGTGCCGAAGCCATGAGTGAACACCCCGTGGCAGGCAGGGTGCCCACCCTTGTCATCTGCGCGCGCCGTTCCGGCCGCTGGCTGCTGGTCGCCATACGGGACAACGGGCCGGGCATGTCCGGCGAGGTGCGCAGAAGAGTGTTCGAGCCTTTTTTCACCACCAAGCCGGCAGGCAGAGGTACCGGTCTGGGGCTTTCGGTGTCGTATTTCATCATCACGCGTAACCACGGCGGCAGGATAGAGGTGCACTCGACACCTTACGAAGGCTCCGTCTTTCTGGTGGCCTTGCCTGTTTCGGGGCAGCCCGCCGGGGCGGATGACGCTCCTGATTTTCCCCTTATGGATGAACTGAGCCGCAGGGCGTTGCTCGGTGCGGGCTAGACGGTTATTCTGTCAGCCTTTTCTTGACGGAAAGGGCGACAATACTGTTTACTTGGCCCGTCGCGGCGGACCGCTGCGCTCCGTGTTCTGCGCGGTGCGCAGGCTGTGCGGCCTGATGATTTTTGTGCGGGGATACAGGAGAAAAGTCGGATGGACAAATGGCTCAGAATTTTGCTGGAACTGCTGCCTGTACAGGTTTTTGCGCTGGCATGGCGGTGGGAGGGCAGCAGCGGGCCTGACGGCTGGATGATTCCGTATGCCGCCGGAGCTGTTGCGGCCCTGCTGTGCACCGGTGTGCTGCTGTGGCGGCGCGTGCTGCTGGACAGAATACTGCTGGGGGTCAATCTGGCCATTGCCCTTGCCGGACTGGGCCTTTACTGCGGCACCCCCGGTCTGCCCGGCCTTTTGGGCGACCTGCGCGGCGCCGGTTTTTTTATCATGATTCTGCTTACCGCCGGCGTCACCTATCTTACCCGACCTGCGGCATTGCTGCATCTGGAACGCGGAACGTGGGAACCGTGGGACAGATACATGCTGCTCTGTTCGCTGGGGGCATTTGCGCTCGCCTTCATCACCCGTACCGCCCCACTTGTGAATGCTTTTTTGCTGGCGCTTCTTTTTGTGGCCCGCGGCAGCCTGCAAAGTGCGGCACGGCGCGTCTGACGCGCCTGTATGCCTGCGGGTTGTCCGGTGTCTGAAAGGTGTGCATGTCTTTTGATCAAGCGAGGTTGCCTGCAGGATGAATCAGCTGTTTTCTGCACCGGTTCATGGCCGGTGTCCCCGCTGTGAAGGAACTCCGGAACGCATACCCGACTCCGGCGTACTGTATATTTGCCCGCCCATTATTCCGTCGTGCGAAGCGCTGCGCCGCTATCTGCAGCAGAAGGCAATGCCCTACACAGAGGTGTATCAGGACATTTTCGCCATTCCGTTTGACAGAATGTCGTTGGAGGTTTTTTGCGAAGAGTATCTGGAACATATCGGGTCTCTTGAGCAGAAGGACACCCGCAGCCTGCTGCTGGCGCACGGTGAAGAACTGACCGTACGGCATGTGGCGCGCATGCGTCCGCTCGAAACGATAGTGGCGCGGCTGCAGGGTGAATGGCTCATAGATATGCTCGACAACGGCCGTCTGGAGACGCATTTCCAGCCCATTGTGAACGCCGCATCTCCTGCAGATGTGCATGCTTACGAGTGTCTGGCGCGCGGCATAGATGAAGACGGCGCGATTATAGGTCCTGCCAGAATGTTCGGGGTGGCCAAGTCCGCGGATCTGCTTTTTAATCTGGACAGAGCGTGCCGGCTGGCAGCCATAGACGGCATGGGCAGATACGGGCTGGACAGACCGCTTTTCATCAACTTCAATCCCGCAACCATATACAACCCTGTCTACTGCCTGCAGACAACCATGAATGCCATCAGCAAGGCGGGACTGCAGCCGGACATGGTGGTTTTTGAGGTTGTGGAAAGCGATGAAGTGCAGGACGTCAACCACCTGCTTAATATTCTGCGCTATTACCGCGACCATGGATTTAAAGTGGCCCTTGACGATCTGGGGGCAGGTTTTTCGTCGCTTAACCTGCTGGCGCGGCTGAAGCCTGACTATGTAAAGCTGGACATGGGGCTTGTGCATGATGTGCACCGTGAAGAGTATAAAGCCGTCATAACCGGCAACCTGCTTGCCATGGCCCGCGGGCTGGGCATAAAGACCATTGCAGAGGGTGTGGAGACCGAAGGCGAGTGGCGCTGGCTGGCGGCCCACGGTGCCGATTATGTGCAGGGCTTTCTTTTTGCCCGCCCTGCTGCCCCGCCCGATGCGGTCAAGGTTCCCTGCTGCCCGTAACTGCGGCACTGCGGACAATAGTAAAGCGGGAAGGCTGTCAGCCTTCCCGCTTTTTTTATATGCAGCCCCGCGGGGCGGTTTGTCTGCCTGTGCTACACGGCAAAGTACTTGATGTACGGAATGGTGGCGTACACCAGTGTGCCCAGAATCAGGACATAGGCCGCGCATACGGCCAGAGTGCGGTTCATTATGCGTCCTTCCGAGCCTACAAGGCCGGTGGCAGCGGTGGCCACGGCAATGGACTGGGGCGAAATCATCTTGCCCGCGGTGGCACCGGCTGCCGATGCGGCGACTATCCATGCCTGATCAATGCTGATGCGGCCTGCCACTTCCATCTGCAGCTGGCCGAAAAGTACGTTGGACGAAGTGTCGCTGCCGGTCACAAAGGTGCCCAGCGCGCCCAGCAGGGGCGAAATGAGCGGGAAGTATGATGCTGTGGTGTCTGCCACGGCCACGGCTATGGTGTTGATCATGCCGCTGTAGGCCATGACCTTTGCCAGCGCCACGATGCTGACCACGGTGACGGCGGAGTAAGTGAGTTTGCCTGCCGTGGAAGCGAGCACGCCTGTGATGGAGCGCAGACTTTCACCCTGAATGCGGCCGCCGATGTATGTGGCCAGAATGATGAGCGTGCCGGGTGTGGCCAGCCATTTAAAGGTGAATTCATTGTCGCCGTAAATGGTGACGGTGGTCTTTACCAGTCCCAGCGTGTCTTTGATAAGCGGGAACAGGTTGCTGCACAGAATGATGAAGCCGAATACCAGCATGTAGGGCAGCCATGCCTTTATTTTCACGCTGGCAGGCAGTGGTTCTGTTTCGGGTGCTGCGGTGTCGCGGTGGAAAATACGCGCCCAGATTATGGTGGCCAGCATGCTGCATATGCTGCCGATGAGGCAGGGCAGCTCGGCACCCATGTATTTGGCCGTATACAGCTGGGGCAGGGCAAAAGCCACACCCGATACAAACGTGGCGCCTACTACCCCGCGCAGTCCCTTGAAACCGGCGGTGAGGATGACCAGCAGAAATGTAATGAGAATGATGAAGACGGACAGCTGCAGTGCGGTGTAGTAGCTGATGGTTTCGACAGGCAGCCCCGTGACACCGGCCATGGTGATGATGGGAATGCCGATGGCGCCGAACGCCGTGGGTACGGTGTTGGCCACCAGACAGATAATGGCCGCGAACATGGGCTGAAAGCCCATGGCTGCCAGAATGCTGGCCGGAATGGCAACCGCCGTGCCGTATCCTGCCACACCTTCCAGAAATCCCCCGAATCCCCATGCCACAATAAGCACCAGCAGACGTTTGTCGGTGGTTATGCCGGACAGCATGCGGGTGATGATATCCATGCTGCCTGTTTTACGGGCAAGATTGTACGTGAACACTGCTGCAATGATGACAATCATGATGGGCCACAGTGCCAGCGCAGCCCCCTCCAGAGCCGCAGCCAGCGCGTCGGTGACCGGCATCTCCCACCATCCGAAAATTGCCAGCGCCAGAGTGAGCACCAGCGTGGCGCTGCAGGTCTTGTAAGCAGGCAGCTTTAAAATGACGAGAGAAAAGATGAGCCAGAGAATCGGCGCGAATGCCGCGAAAAGTTGTACTGCTTCCATGGTCTTCCTTTCCGGAAAGTTGAAGTGAATCAATAACGGCGGGTTACCCGCTCTCCTTGCGTGGTGTTTTGTTTGGTTAGTCAAACAATCTCAAGGGGATTACTCCCTGTATCGGTTTGCGTCAAGAGCACGTTGTATTTTACGGCTTTGCTACAGTATTGTGCGGCGCTGCATGCGTGCGTTGCAGCGATGTGGTGCGGAAAGAATGTCTGCGGAAAAAGGACAGGATTTTGTCCTGTACCGCCAGTAACAGTGCGGAAAAGAGAAGGCGGGCAAAGGGCAGACGGCTGGTATGGCAAGGGGTACTGCGCGGGCAGGGCGCCCGCGCAGTACCCCTTGCCGGCTATTTGCGGGTGAAGCTCAGTGCGTGCGTGGTGCAGGCGGTGACACAGGCGGGCAGCTTGCCCTCGTCAACGCGGTCCATGCAGAAGTCGCATTTGAGTACAGTGGCTGTGGCGGCGTTGAAGACGGGAATATGCCATGGGCAGGCATCGATGCAGGCTTCGCATCCGATGCAAGTTTCCTGATCAACATATACTATACCGTCAGATTCGCGCCGTATCATGGCGCCGGTGGGGCATACGTCCACGCATTCGGGCGTTTCGCAGTGGTAGCAGCACTGATAGGCAGCTTTCATGCGGGGTACGCCGTCCACCATCACCGGTTCGGAAGATGTGTGCACGCCCAGCTTGATGCCTGCCGGAGTGTTGTTTTTCGCTTTGCAATGCACTTCACATGCCTTGCAGTGGATGCAACGTTTTTTGTTCAGTTTCAGTCTGTATCTGCTCATGCTGCTCCCCCGTCCTGCTCTGCCTTGCTGATAACCACGAAGTGCTCCTGAAGTGAAAGACCGCCGCCGGATGTATCGTAGCGCTCCAGTCCGCCGGGCATCAGTTCGTGGTCGGCCACGCCGCATCCCCGGGCGCGCGATTCCACAGGCAGCCTGTGGCCGAAGCCGTGCACCATGAACAGTGCTTCGGGGTGCACGCAGTCTGTCACAAAGGCCTTCATGCGTCCGGCGGGATTGCGGGGAGCGCCGGCAGGCGCCACTTCTATCATGTCTCCGGTGCATATGCCCAGTCGTTCCGCACGTGAAGTGTGTATCCATGCCACATTTTCGGGCATCTGCTCATGCAGCAGCGGGTTGTTTACGGTGTGCCCCTGCGTGTGCACTCCCACTCTGCCGAAGGCTATGCGGAAGGCCCCCTGCGGAGGCGCAGCCGGAGCTGTGTAGGGTTTCAGGGTATGAATGTCGGCTTTTGCCCATTTGGCGCTTACCATCTCCAGTTTGCCGCTGGCGGTGGGAAAGGATTCGGGCGTGCGGTACAGGGGGGTATCGGCCAGTTCGACAAATCCTTTGGCGTCAAAATCGCCTATGCTTACCCCCGTGTCGCGCAGCTGATAGTCCCAGATGTCTTCTATACGGGTGAACGCCAGATGCTTCATGGCGGGGCACACGTCGGTAAGGCGCGATGCCAGCCCGCACAGAATTTCCCAGTCTGCACGGGTGTCTGCAGTGGGCTGCATGGCCCGTTTGCGCACAAAAAACTGCGGCTTGAGTCCGGCCTTGCCCGCTATGATGCTTTCGCGTGAAAGGTAGGGCGAAAGGGGCAGCACCACATCGGAGTGCCATGCCGTGTCCGACCAGCTGAAGGTGACACTGACAAGCAGGTCAAGCCCTTCCCATTTGCGCTTGAGCGCTTCGGGGTCGGGCATGGCCATAAGCGGGTCGTGGCGGTAGCATATGTAGGCTTTGACCGCATAGGGGTCGGCTGTGGCGATGGCGTCGTACGCCAGATTGACCAGCCCCGGGCCCGTATCGAACTGCGGGTGCCGCCAGCCTACGCCGTCGGCGCGTTTTTCTTCGGGTTTCGGCATCAGTGCCGCCAGCTTGTTCAGTCCTTTGCGGCCCACGTCTTTGGGCGTGTTGACCAGCGGCAGACCGCCCCTGGCACCTATGGAGCCGAGCAGCGCGTTGATGATGTAGGCCGTGCGGCATACATAGAATGAATCATCGTAGCGGGCCACCATCCAGCCGGGGTGCCAGATGACCGAAGGGGCTGCTTCTGCCAGCTGCGCGGCCAGCGCCTCGATGCGTTCCGCGGGTACACCTGTCTGTTCCTGCGCCCATGCTGCCGTACAGGGCGCGGTGAACGCCGCCAGTTCGTCAAAGTCATGAAAATGGCGGGCCACGTACTCCTTGTCGTACAGCCCGCGGGTGATCAGCTGATTGATCACAGCCAGATTGAAGGCGTAGTCGGTGCCCGGACGCACCATGAAAAAGTTGTCGGCTTTGCTGGCGCTGACAGAGGCGCGTATATCGATGACGCTCAGCTTGCAGCCGTTGTCCAGCGCGTCCATGACACCGTTGCATTCGGCCACGTTGATGGCTTCGAGAATATTGCGGGTCTGCAGCACAATGTGGCGTGCGTTACGCAGGTCGTAGGCAACCTGCTTGCGCCCCATGCCCATGACGGACTGGGCGGCGTGCTGCACGTTGCGGGCGCACGAGGCGTCGTGGTTACAGTAATTGGGCGAGCCGAGTCCGCGCACAAACGCCTGATGCAGGTCGGCAAAGGGACCGCCGCGGTCGCTCCACAGAACGCTTCTGCCACCGTGTTCCGCCATGATGTTTTTCAGTCTGGCGGCCACATAGTCCAGTGCCTCGTCCCATGTGGCTTCACGCCACTTTCCTTCGCCCCGTTCCCCTGTTCTGATAAGGGGCGTGACCGGACGCTCGGAATCGTATTCCAGCGCCATGCCAGCAGCCCCGCGGGCACAGAGCGCCCCTTTGAGTGCTGAATAAGGGTTACCCTGTATCCATGCGGCGTTGCCGCCGCGAGTCTCCACCATGATGGGGCAGCGCACACTGCACATGCCGCAGACGCTGAAAACGGTCTTGTCTTCTGCCATTCGTCCCTCCGCAACGGTTGAGAACCTGCCGTACCTGATGCCGGTCAATCAGGTAAAATACGCCATACGGGCAAAATTGAAAAGCCGCAGCCTGATTGTGCAAAAAAGCACAATATCGGGTGCCGCCGGAAAAAACAGCCGCCGGTGTCTGCCTGTCTGTGTCCGCATTATTATAAGGGCCGCGCATGCGGTTTTCTGTCTATATAATTGGGCATGCTGTTTTCTTAACGCATACTGAGTAGCACAAAGAGTGCGTCACGGGCCATGCGCGGCGGCGTGTGCCGGTGTGTCCGGTAACATTTGCAGGAGAACATGAGGGGTTCGCATGAAAAATCTAAAGCTGGCCATGAAAATAGGTATCGGTTTCGGGTTGTTGATTCTGATAGCCTGTACGCTCGGCGGTCTTGCCGTTTTTAATATGACCAGAACCGCGGCAGATTCAGAGCGGCTGGCATATGAATACGTGCCGGAAGTGCGCATGGCGAACAGTCTGCAGAACAGCGCAGCCACAGCCATGCGGATGATGCTGGGCTACGCGCTGAGTGAACAGCAGAGCTACCGCCAGAATGCGCTGAAGGAACTGGCAGAAGCCAGAAAGTTTTTGAATCAGGCCAAGGAGCATGCGCAGAAGTATCCTGATCTTGTAATGCTGGCGCAAAGTGTTGAAAAAGCCGAAGGCGTGCTGAACCAGTACGAACGGCGGGCACAGGATACGGAAAACCTTATCGGTGAAATTGCATCGAGCAGGGCGGTTATGGATCAGGCAGCCGCGCTTTTCATCACCAATTGCACCGCGTATATTGATTCGCAGCAGCAGAAAATAGAGCAGGAAATACGTCAGGGACTGCCGGCAGCAAGCCTTGTGGAGCGCAGTCTCAAACTTAAATGGGCCAATGATGTTGTCGATATGGGAAATAATGCCCGTATTCTCAATTTCAGGGCTCAGGCTCTGCGGGAGCTCAGTCTTCTTGAAGATGCAGCCAAGTCCGTCGGCAGAATAGACGAGCCGCTGCGCGACCTGAAGCGGACAAGCCGCAGTCAGGATAATCTCCGTCAGCTGGCGGCCATTGAAACAGCGGGACAGCAGTACGCCGCGTCCATACAGAATCTGCTGGCAAACTGGCAGAAACTGCGGGAAGCCACCGTGGACAGGGGGCGTCTGTCGGACGAGTTTCTGGTTTTGTGCAACGAAATAGCACGGGCCGGTATGGAGCAGACGCAGAATATCGCCGATGTGGCCATGTCCAATATGAATACGGCTTCCACCGTGATGGTGTCCGGTCTGGGCATTGCCCTGCTGCTGGGCATTCTGGTTTCGGTCTTTCTTACCCGTGCCATCACCGGCCCCATTGTCAAGGGAGTCGGCTTTGCCAATTCCATGGCACAGGGCGATTTTACAAAACTGCTGGATATAGACCAGCGTGATGAAATCGGCCAGCTGGCCGCCGCGCTTAACGACATGGTCACCAAGCTGCGGGGCATTGTAGCCGAGGTGCAGAGTGCGTCTGAAAATGTGGCTTCCGGCAGTGAGGAACTTTCCGCCTCTGCTCAGGCCACATCACAGGGTGCCACGGAGCAGGCCGCCAGTGTCGAGGAAATTTCGGCCAGCGTGGAAGAAATGGCCTCCAACATCAGGCAGAGCGCCAGTAATGCCAAGCAGACAGAGGAAATTGCCCTGCGGGCGGCAAAGGATGCACAGAGCGGCGGACAGGCGGTGGAACAGACCGTGACCGCCATGAAACAGATAGCCGAAAAAATATCCATCATTGAAGAAATAGCCAGACAGACCAATCTGCTGGCGCTTAACGCAGCCATCGAGGCGGCCCGTGCCGGAGAGCACGGCAAGGGCTTTGCCGTAGTGGCGGCAGAAGTGCGCAAACTGGCCGAACGAAGCGGCGCCGCGGCAGGAGAAATCAGCGAGCTGTCGTCCAGCAGTGTGGAAATAGCTGAACGCGCGGGTGAAATGCTGCGTCAGATTGTGCCCGACATTCAGAACACTGCCAGCCTTGTACAGGAAATAGCCGCCGCCACCAGCGAACAGAACGCAGGTGCGGAGCAGATCAACAAGGGCGTGCAGCAGCTTGACCAGGTTGTGCAGCAGAATGCCGCGGCAGCCGAAGAAATGGCTTCCACGTCTGAAGAACTGTCCAGTCAGGCCGAGCAGCTGATGAGCACCATGGGCTTCTTCCGCGTTGATACAAGCGGTCACGGGTCTTCTCCCCGCATGGCCACAGTGCGTGCGGGCAAAAGCCATCGCGGAGCCGCTCTGCCTGCTTCGCGCGCGTTGCCTTCCGACGACCGGGGCATGCGTGACAAGGCACCGGAAAAGAAAAATTCCGGCGGAATTCAGCTGAATATTGAAAACGATCCTTCGGACGAGGATTTTGAGCGTTTCTAACTGCCTGACCGGAGCCGGCCATGAATGAGACCAATCAATATCTGTCGTTCCGGCTGGGCAGCGATGCCTATGCGCTGGGTGTGGATACTGTGCGCGAGATACTGGACGACAAACGGATAACACCTGTCCCCCGTGTGCCCGAATTTCTGCGCGGGGTGATCAACGTGCGGGGCATGGCTGTGCCGGTGGTGGATCTGCGCCTGAAGCTGGGCATGAGCCGTACAGTGCTGGATACCAATACCTGCGTCATCATTGCGGAGGTAAGAGCCGCTGATGAGGTTCTTTCGCTCGGGGTGCTGGCTGATTCCGTGCAGGAAGTGCTTGAACTTGACCAGCAGGCCATGACGCCGCCTCCGTCCATCGGCACTGCCGTGGACAGCCGGTATATTGCCGGTATGGCGCGTGTGGAAGATGTGTACGTTACCGTACTGGATGTGAACTCGCTGTTTACGCTTGAAGAGCTGAGCGCGGCGGGCGGTATGAAGGAAGCCGCACCGGAATGATCCGGACGGCGGAGAGAACAGGCGGAAACCGGCGGTAACGCATTCTGCCGTGCGAAGAACAAAAACGCGGCTGCATGGGTAGTGCAGCCGCGTTTTATTACTTGCGGCACTGACGGCACGGGTGCATGGCCGCAGCCTGTGCGCTGTACACAGCGGGTATCTGCTACAGCAGCGCTTCGCGGATCGATTCTATGCCGCGCGCCTCGACAAAGCGGGCCACCCGCTGCTTTGTTTTACCGTTGGTTTTGTAATATTCCAGAAAGCGTTCCAGCAGGCCGACGGCTTCATCGTCCGGAAGGTCTTTGGCAAGCACGTCGGCTATACGCGCCCTGCCGCCGGAGTTACCGCCCACCAGAATATTCCAGCCTTTGGATGTGCCCACAAGTCCGATGTCGCGCACATAGCTTTCGGCACAGCAGGTACCGCAGCCGGAAACGCCCATTTTGATTTTGGCAGGGCCGTCGAAGGTGCGGAATTTTTCTTCAATGACGCCAGCCATTTCCAGAGCGTTCTGCCGTGCGAGCTGGCACCACTGGTTGCCGGGGCAGGCCTGAACGTAATGCCCAGCCACGCGGAAGGGCAATTCGCTGCAGGCAGCGTGCAGGTCTTTTTCCTTCAGGCCGATGAGCGCAAAACGCTGGCCGGAGGTTATTTTAAGCATGGGTACGTCATATTTGCGGGCCACGGCGGCCACGGCTTCCAGTTCCTGCGGCGTAACCACACCCGAAGGCGGGGTAACACGTATGGCGTAGGTTTCCTTGTCGCGCTGCAGAATGGTGCCTTTAGGCATATCGGACATGCTGAGTCTCCTTGGCATGTGATGAGGTAACAAAAATAGCGGCATCTGCATGCCGCCCGCGCAATGTGCCCTAAACCCGTCGCGGTAACAAGAGGCCGGATGTTTTTTGCAGCGGAACAGCGCGCTGCGGCGGTAATGCTGCGCAGCAAACCGGCGGCTGTGCCGGTGCCGCCGGTGCCGGTTCCGTCTGTACCGGTGCGGACAGGGACAGCCTGTAGCTGTCTTCAGGCAACGGCTGCGGGGCGTGACTCCGGGGGCAACGTGTACAATTGACGCGTGTCTTTCATGTAGCGGGTACCCGCGCAACGGTCCTCAAGCATTGCCGGGGAGAGCTTGCCATTTCCGGCGAAGCGGCCCTTCGCTACCACCTGCGCCTTGGCATTCCTTTGAAAGACCTGCGTCCGGACTTGTTTGCGGCGGATTCCGACAAAGCGGCCTGATTTTGACCTGTAGTTAGTATGCGCCACCAGTGCGCCACGAGCGAGAGTAAAATGAGTACGAAATTCCATGCGCTTGAGCCGTGGGAATTGATGAACACGGCGAAGAAGCTAATCGGCATAACCGGCTTGGAACTGATTTTTAAAGTCGGCCACAGTCGGATTTATCAGTT
>NZ_AXWQ01000022.1 GCF_000482745.1 Oleidesulfovibrio alaskensis DSM 16109
GCGGGCGCAGGGATATTCAAAGTCGCCGAAAGCGCTGCCACTTCATCCTGCGCGGTCTGGGCTTTAGCCTGCGCAGCTCCGGCAGCTGCCAGTGCTTCACCTGCCGTCGTCACAGCCTGTGTCACGTTGGCCGCCTCGCGCGCAGAAATATCTGCAAACAGCTTCTGCACGCTCGGCACGTTACCACTGTCCGTTAGTACCTCAGTTGCTGCATCGCCATGCACAATCCGGTGCATCAGTTCGGCATCAGTGCCCAGCTGAGTTACCTGCTCCTGCAACGTTGCCATCACACCACCTCCGGAACCTGCCAGTACTCACCGGGCAGGGTTACATGTACTAGTGTATGCAGTGCGTCTGTGGCGGCTGCCAGTGGCGCAAAGCCCCCGGCGGCGATAACAACCCGCGTCTGGTCTGCCGTCAGCATGTTACGCTGTGCCAGCTGCAGCCGTGCCGTAACTGTCCACAACGTACCCTGCACACTGGCTGTGGGGCGTTCTTTAAATTTGGCTTCGTGGTCGTTCAGACCGGTACCGGTCAAAAGCTGCATCCGGAACCATTTGCTGCCGCCATCCAGAATATTCTGTTCCCACGCCTCAAAAATGGCGTACTGCTCCGCATCCATCACCCACTGCACACTGACAAGCGTTTCATCCGCGCCGAAAAGATTCCGCGTGCGGGTGCCTATCTCCATTTCCGTCTGCTGCCGCCTGTCAGTCGGCTGGGCGGTATAGCCTTTCATGGTCGGCTTTGGCAGCATAGCGGGATAACTTTCAATGGTGGCCATAACCTCTACTCCGCAAGAGTCCGCACGGTCAGCACATCAGACGGAGACAGATCGTCTAAAACGCCCGTCAGGTCTGCATACGCATCCTTTGCAACTATCCTGAAATAATGATCAGTTCCGGCAGCAAGGCCGCTGAAGGTCACACTGGCAGCGGTAACGGTTTTTGTTTCCACAGCAGCAGTTGCCGCAAAGCTGGCAGAAGTCCCGCGCAGGGCTATGTAGCCTGTCACATCACCGGGCACGGGCGTCCATGTAATGGTTACAGAATCAACAGCAGCACTGCCGGTAATATTCACAGGAACAGAAGGCACAGGATCATTGACGGCTAAAGCACCTGCCGCGGATTCCCCCGCCTGATTGCGGGCTTTCACCTGCAACGTGTAACCGCGCTTCGGCCCGCCGTCCGCCTGCATAAGGTCTGCGGCATATGTCCACGCAGTGCCGCCAAGGGCTACCGTGCGCAGCTCCGCACCGTCATGCAGAACAGTAACAAGGTACTCTTCCGCACCGGCTGCCGCCGCCCACGTGACAGCCAGCACCCCGCCCGCATAAGGCTGCGCCAGCACAGGCGAAGGCATCAGCGGTGGCTGAATGTCCGTTGTACCTTCCCACGTTGCCCACGGCCCCTGCAGTTTGCCAATCGCCGCCACCCGCACACTTACATGTCCGGCCGATACTGGTACGGTTGCGCTGTTCACGGTGGGTTCCGCCGCAGTCTGCCACTGATTGCCGTCCGCAGACCACTGCACCACATAGCCCACGGCCCCTGCGCTCGGCCGCCAGTTAAGCGCCAGCACAGGCGCTGTTGCAGTGCCTCCCACGCGTACGCGCAGGTCTGTCACTTCCGGTGTATCCGGATTGCCCGGCAGATTGGTACCCGGATCCCACGGCGGCGGGTCGCCTATGGGTTCATACACTTCCGGCGCATCTACAACGGCGCTGATTTTGGCATGAAACATTCCACGCGGGGTAACGCTGGTAATGATTACCCGCTCTGCAAAGTTTCGCCCCACGCCCATACGCCATACAGTACGGCCCGCGTTGGTGTCTGTGCGCAACCATTCAAAAGGGTCACCCACGCCTTGCGCCAGCAAAATGCCAAGGTCTTCCGCATCCAGCGTCACAACATCATCAGCAATACCGGCAACCTTGCACGGCCCCCACGGCTTGCCGTTGGGTCTGCGCAGTTCCAGATACACCTCGTCCCCCGCTTTAAATACGGGGGACTTATCCAACTCGATAGACAACAGCGGCCCTGCTTCTACCACCTCACCCCAAGCGGAAAAATCAAATTCCGGATGAGAAACGCTGGCCACATCGCCCCGCAGGGCAAGACGGGATTCAAGCTCTACCTCAAATTCAATAGTTTCAGACCGGAAAGCATGAATCCGCAGTTCCTTCATGCCCTCACGGTATGCATGAGCACGGCTGGTAATGCCCATGAACCGCTTATTGGCAGGCTGCCGTGTCAGGTTGTCAGGCAACACGGCGGTTACATCGCGCATTGTCCATGTATCTTGATCAAGATATTCAATTATCGCATGATCCGGCGTGTCTTCGGTGTGCAGATTAAACGAACGCGAAAATGTACCCCGCCTGATATTATGCGGAGTAAACACCGCCCGCACAGGCCGCCCCGCTTCATCCCGCACAAAACTGGTCCGCGTGCCCACATGGCGGGTTATCACGCTTACGGTGCGGCTGGCCTGCTGAATCAGTTCATGCAGGGTAACGCCGGTATCAACAACATAGTCCAGATATTCGCCCTCTGCCGCACGCTCGTGCCCGATGCGCCACAGGGTATCCAGATCTATCTGGCTGTCCGGTTGATTGCCGCCATGTTTTGCCCGCAGAATCTCAGACATTGCAGCAGCCCAGTTTCTTGTGGGCTGCGGTTCGCTCCATGTGCCTGTCACCCTGTCGTACAAAGGCAACATGCGTGTATCTATCACCTTGAACTGTTTGCTTGCTGCCTGTGACAGGCTGTCAGTGGCGCGGGCTTTTACCGCTATAACATCCTGCGCATACGTCAGGCGGCTGGGCAAAAAGGCACGCATATTCGCCCATACAACACGGTCAAGCACCTGCCCGTCGTTGCTTTTATTGGTGGTGCGGCGCACACGCACTTCATACCGGCCTGCAGGTATTGCAATATCCCACGTCACCCGCAACGGATCACGGGTGGCGCCGGAAACGGCCTCTTCTTTCAGTACAGCCCAGTCGCTGACAGGAGTACCCAGATCGTCAATACGACGAAAATCTGCCCTTATCCCCACGCTGATGGTGGTCATGCCGCTTGTGGTCATCTTGCCAAGGCCGTTAAAAATTAAATCCAGCGCTATCCTGCTGCACTCTGTTCCGGCCGTGTTGGCAGCAAAGGCACCTACCCAGTTGTTTTCCCCGTCAACATTCGGCCCGCGCAGTTCCTGACCGCTCACCTCGTCAGATGTTTCCACATTGTCAGGAAAAAGCGTCACCGGCTGCCCTGCCGGCACAAACTCCAACGTAATTTCAGGAAAGTTGCCGGTATACTCCCCGTCCTTCCAGATTGCCGTATCCGCTATGCGCACCTCATGTATCTGGTATGCCCCCACCCCGTTGCCCAGCAGCTGGTATACATATTGTTCGTTGCCCTCATATTCCCACCACGGCTCCGCCACGAGGTCGGGCGTTGTCAGGTTGGTGCCGAATTTTTCGCGGATAATCTGGTACAGCCGTGCGCTGTTGCTGGCGGGCTGCATGGAATACGTAGGACTGCTTGCCTCCACCCCCCGCGCACTGGAAAGTTCCGGCGTAGGCATACGGGGGGTGGGGGCAAGAGCGTTCACCAGCATCATGCCGCCCAGTCCTGCAACACCGGCAGCCACATATGCGCCGGTTCCCCATGCGGCAGCAGCCCCCGGCAGCATGGGCCCCATAAAAGTGTAGTTCGCCCACCACTGCCCTGTTGCATAGGCCGCGGCCATCACGGCCACCATCAGCACGGTGCGTATAGGGTTGGAGCCTCCGCCCCCGCCGCCCAGCGGCAGCAGAACAAAAACAACGGTGTCCTCATCGGCTGTTACTCTGGCTGCCCACTCGTCACGCAGCACCGGCACGCCGTTATGCACGCACACAACGGCCCCCTGCGGCACGGCCGAAGACAAATCGCTCAACGATTTTCCGCCTGCCATTTCCTTACGGCAGGTCACCATGCTTCCGGCAGTATGCACTAGCAGCACGCAGCCACCCCCGCCATGCTGTGCCGCATGTACTGCAATGCCTTCCAGCCCTGCGCACGCAGTTCAAAAGGCGAATCCAGCACAACGCCGAACCCGCGCAGGCAGTGCAGCACCATGCCGCCATCTGCGGTTTCCACATACACCCCGATGTGGTCAGGATCAGACCGGCGAAACATCCACACCACATCGTATTCCCGCGGAGCTTCAACAACCGCAAACTCCCCGTATCGGGCAAGGTTGCGCACGTCCCCCAGCACAGCCCGCAGGTTTGCGGGGTCGGCAACTATGGCAGGCGAATCTATGCCCAGACGGGTTTTGTAAATATACCGCACCAGCTCGCCGCAATTGTATGTTACAGGCGGGTTCGGTTTACGCGCCCACGGCTTACCTATCAGTTCTTCTGCCCAATGCGGCAATGTGTTCATTAGCGCCCCCGTACAAGTCCGGGGTATTCGCCCGGTGTATATTGCCGGCCGAAAATCTTGTTCAGCCAGTTCACAAACTCCGCGCGGCCTTCCGCAACTCCCGCACTGCACGACACCTTGCGTATCTGTGCACCGTGGTACACAAGCTGCGGCTCTTCCGGCATGGATTCCAGATACTCACGGTAGGTAAAGTCGATGGGTGTGCGCTGCTTACGTGCCGCCACAAGATGCCCGGTCAACAGCTCTGTGACATTATCTATGCGGACAACAAATTCACCGGGGGCGCGTTCTGACTGCTGCGGCAGCGTCAACGCAAAGCCGCAGTGCACAAACGGCACGGCCTTGCCCGCATCAGCAGGAGCATCCGGTTCCAGAGTCAGGGTATGAACGCCCGGTTCCGGCTCTTCAATAGGCCAGTGCACAACGCGCACTGGCTCGGTAAAGGCAGGGTGCCGCAGTTCGATAGTGTATAAAATGCGGGTATCAGCGGGGGCAGAAGCATAGGCCTCCGCAATGGCTTTTTCCCAGATATCGGCAGGCTGCGCCATCAGTACAACCCTCCGGAACGCGTGTTGCCGTACACCCGCTCAATGGCGGCACTGGTCCGGCTGGTGCCGTTGCTCACGCCTTCGGCCATGCGGCGGTCTATCTCTTCAATAATCACATCCACATCCATGCCGCCCTCTGCATTGGGGCGCTGCACTGCCCGTGCCTGTACATTGCCGCTGTTGTTGTACACATTCACAGTCACCCCGCCGCCTGTACGCAGGGCAGGAACAACCTTGAAGCCGCCCTTGGGAATCACAGTTTCCCCTTCCTGCAAAATGGCGGGAAACTCATCAGGCAACAGGCCGGAATGATACCGGGGTGCACCGGCAAAGATGGCAGGGTCAACAGGTCGGGTGAAGCTAGGGGCATCACGGCCGATCACGCCGCCGTCATGGAAAAAGGAACCGAGAAAAGAGAATATACCGCCACCGCCGCCCATCATGCCGCCAAGCATGTCTCCCATGCCTCCGGCAAGCGGCCCTGTAATGCCTTGCTGCACAACCATACGCATCATGTCTTTAATGACGGAGTCGGCAAAATCCGAAAACGAAAGCTTGCCCGTCATGGCAAACGAGACAACAGCGTCTTCCATGGTTTTGAAGCTGTCAGAAATCATGCGCTCCGCACCTCTGGCAGCATCTGTAGCTTCATCATGGTACGAACGCATGGCACGCACCGCGCCGGATTCCCAATCACGGGCAGCCTGTAATTTTTCCTCCTTTGCCCATTGCGCAACTGCTACTTCATTCGCTCCGGCTTTGACGTAGGCTTTGCCCTGCTCTTCTATCTGCGCCAGCTTAAATTCAGTTTCGCCCAGCACAAGCTGCCGGTGCTTTTCTGCAAACTCCGTCATTAAGGCAAGATTACGGGCTTTCTCTGCCTCTGCCTGCTTTCCTGCCGCCTTAAAAGCCGCATCTTGCTGTGCGCTTCTCTCACTTGGGCTGACCATGCTGTTCAGCTCGTGCAGATACATGGAATTACCGGGAATGCCGAAATCTTCCCATGTTTTCTTCCGCGTATTTCCACGTGCGGGTTTATCCGCCAGTTCCGCAAGCTTCCGGGCTTTTTCTGCTTCTATGGCCACAATTTGCGCACTATATTGCGCAGCATTGGCGGCATCTACTTCGCGGGCATTTTGCAGCTTGCCGATGGCAGACTGTGCAGCGCTTTCAATGGCTGCAATCTTATTTTTTTTCTCTTCTGCTTTAGCTGCCGGCGAATCTTTCAGAAATGCCTTCGCGGCATCGGCAGCATTTCCTGTTACAATATTCTTCCGACGCTCAACACTTACGTCGATATATTCAGCATCACTTTCCCACCAGCCCTGCCTGTCCGGAGAGCGTATAACAGTCGTTTTTGAATCTGTAAGCTGTCTCTCCAGTGCTTCTTTTTGCGCTTTCAGTTCATTTATTCTGGCTGTAATCTGTGCTCTGTCACGTGCATAAACAACACCCATACGGCTTTTTTGCAGCTCCGCTATCTGCGCATCAAGCTGTATAACAGGCAATCTGTCCCTGAAAGGATCAACCATGCGCTGCCGATCTATAAAACTCGCCTTTTCAAAAGCATCTCCATCGATATAACCGGATTCAGCCAGCAGTCTTCCTTCGCCTCTGGTTGTTATAACTGACCGCAGCCCCGCATATCTGGAAATCTCACCAAGAGCTTTAACGATGGAGCCAAGCGAACCGGCAAGTTCCCGCATGGCTTCACGTACCGCCGGTTCTTTCAGGCTGTCGGTCATTTTTCTCAAAGCAGCAGTGGCATCATCCAGAAAACCGGAATTTGCCATTTCCAGCTTAATATCCACCCAAGATTCTTTAAACTTATCCAAAGCACGCGCAGCATCGCCGGAAGCTTTTCGTGCGGCATCGCCATACCGCTCATGCAGCGCCTTTTCAAAACGAGGCAAAAAGTCGTCGACGAACAACTCACCCTGCTTGAGCATGTTATCAAGCTCAGCAGTCGAAACATCCATGGCCTTTGCAGCAAGTTGGAATGCACCGGGCAGCCTGTCGCCCAGCTGCCGCCGTAATTCTTCGGCAGACACTTTGCCCTTGGAAATCATCTGCGAAACTGCATACAAAGAACCTTTCACGTTCTCCGCCGTCATACCCAACGCGCCACCGGCTTCTACAATGCCGGTAAACACCCCGCGCACGGCTTCGCCTTCCATGCTGGTGCCCTTTGCTGCGGCCGCAATATCTTTGTAACCTCCTGCAAGGTCATAAAAATTCATGCCCAACTCGTCCGCAAGCTGCCGCAAAAATGCAAACTCAGCCTGTACGCCCTGAGTACTGCCCGTAATGGCTTCAAAGGCGCGGTTAAGTTGCATAACCTCTGCGCCGGTATCAAAAATATCTTTTACCAGCATCCCGAGGCCAAGGCTTGCAACGGCGCCCTGCAAACTGAATATGGCAGACTTCACCATGCCGAATTTGCTTTGTGCTATGCGGCTGAAATCACGCATAGCGCCTTCGGCATCGCCCATCTTGAATTTCAGGACGGCCATTTCTGCGGCACTCATGTTCGCGGCGCGGGCAATGGACTTTAAAGCACGCTCCGCCTGCTGTGTGGCCTTGGTTGCAAGCATTCGCTGCTGCAGCCGCATCCAGTCACGGTCTGTCAGGCCGATATTTTTCCGCAGCTTGTCATCAAGCGTCACCCCTACAGAGGCAAAAGCAGAACCGGACAACTTTGCAGCACGCTGCGCCTTGGTCAGATTCTGATACAGCTGGTCGATGCCGCTCGTAACGGAAGAAGGAACAACAGCATTGGCAAGAGCATTGGAAATATCTGTCGCAGTTGCACGCGCCTCTCTGCGTACCGCCGAAAAATCAGCACTCAAGGCGGTATAATCGCCCCTGATTTCAACATACATTCCCGGTATCTTCATTTACTGTTCCCCTTCCGTTGCCAGCAGCACCGTGCGCGCCAGCAGCAGAACCTTTTCAAAGCAGTTTTTCTTATCTTCCACGCCATACAGCCGCATTGCCTCATGTACAGCGACCTGATTGATTCCGTAGGGAGTGCCCATACCTGCACAGAGCAGCTGATCCTGACATATCCGGAATATCATCACGGCATCTTCATTTTCCGGCATTAACGGCGGGGTGCAGGCTTCACAATCCGGCACCCTGCCCTTTTTACTGTGTATTGCTTCACACACGTCACAATCCGGCCTTTCGCGCAGGCGTGTAACGTGTTTAATCAGTTTTTTTCAGCTTCCTCCGCACGCCGGGCAGCCTCAATATTCAGATGGTCAAGCAGGCCGGAAACAATGTTAGCAAACACAGGGCTTTCAGCCATAAGTAACGCCTTATTTGCAGCCGTACAGGGAACCGGCTTTCCATCTGCATCGCAAATGCCTTTCCAATCCAGAATGCAGTAATCCCACATGTCCGCGTAAAAAGCAGGTTCGCTCAGCTCTTCCAGCTGCCTGCCGCGCACAAACTTGCGGCTGGTATGCTTTTTGTGCAGTTTACGGCGGGTATCATCATTCAGCACCCGCAGGCAGATAGCCCCGTCTTCGGGCTTGGATTCGTCAATATCCAGCCAAGTTCCGGGATTCAGGTTATTCAGATCAAAACGCATAAAACACCTCATAAAAGAGGCGGCTGACCGCCTCCTTCGGGTTTAAGGGGCAGAAGGAACAGTTTCAGAAAATCTCTTCAACGGCCCGCAACCGGAAAAGTTAAACGAAATAGTCGCAACACCGGCCTTATCCTGCTTCACGTTCACACTGGTAATGCGTGCACCGGCGCTGGCATCGCTGGCAGTATCAGGCGCGTAATAGATCAGCTTTTCACCGGCTGTTTCGCTGTATTCCACATAAAAGCGGATGTCGGGTATCAGCGCGCCGGTATCAAAGGCCGCTTCCACAACTCCCTGCCCCGTGGCATCAGTGGGATCAGCAGAACCGGCACAACTGCCGCTCCATTTTTTCATGCCCACATCGCTTTTGCCCCATCCGTCACCAAAGGCGGTGGTGTCCACTTCATCAGCGGAAAGGTTCATATCCCAGTTGGAAATTTCCCCAACAATCTGCTCAGTTCCACCCGATGCACCAACGGTCACACGGGCTTTTCTGCCGGAAACGGTAGCCATAGTATTTCCTCCATGCTGTTTTGCGGTTACGCAGCCCGATGCAACGTAACCAGATATTCAACCATGATGCGCTGTGCATGAGCACCCGCAAGACGCGTTGCCTGCTGAAACTCAACCGAGACAAGGTCATAATCAGGCACAGCAAAAGCTGTCTGCTCCACAAAATCACGCAGATCACGGGCATAGATGTCTGCCGTGTCCATATCCGCCGCGTACACGTCCAGTTGCAGATAAATTTCAGGTAAAATGCTGGTAAAAGAGCGGTCTTCCGACTCATGCGGTACAGAAACAACAACAAAAGGCACTTTTTTACCGCGCGGAGCCTCAAACGCATACAGGCTATCGCCAAGGCGCAGGTGCAACGCGCTGCCGCCTTGCGCATAGGCTTTGAAAAAGGCTTCCCGAAAGGCTTTCATCATGCCCCCACTGCAGAAAGCCTCAGCCTTGAGCGTACTCTTTTGCCCACAATGGCAATGGCAGGGCGGAAAAAAGGATGCGGGCGCACTTTGCCGCGCACAACGCCTTTACGGTCAACAATATTATGACCGTATTCCACCAGATGGGCGTGCGGAGCCCTTACAACGACAATGTAGCCCCCCGCTTCAAACTTAGAGGGGCGTGCCCGGACTGATTTTACAAGCAGCCCTTTAAGCTTCGGGGCACGCTGGCGTGTTTCCGTGGCAATCTCAGCGGCAATATCCGCCATATGCTTATCCACATGCTCATAAAGCATCCGCTCAAGCTCTTTATCGGTAGGCAACAAATTACGAAACGATGCCTGCAGCATGGCTACTCCTCCTCAATGCTGGAAACTTCCAGTATCAGCCAGCGCCCCCGCCCCTCTTGGTCTATGGCGCTTTCTATGTCGTACATGATGCCCTGCACCCGTATGCGCATGGCTGGTGTCACATCAGCCCGGTAACCTTGGAAACTGCAGCAGGAGAAAGCCCGAACTCGGCAAGCAGGCTTTGAGCATGGCGCATGGCCTCGGAACGCTGGTTCACTGCAGGATGACTTTTCTTCAGCAA
>NZ_AXWQ01000023.1 GCF_000482745.1 Oleidesulfovibrio alaskensis DSM 16109
GAGAAAGGACGGAAAAGCGTTTCATACACACCCCTGTTCTTCAGTTCCAGCAAGGCCGCACAAGCGCGGCGAGGGTGCGTATAGACTAGCTTTTCGGGAGTTTTCCACAATGCACATCTAGTGTAGATATGCATAAATTTTACAGGTATAGATTTTTCTGATAGCTGGACAAACCAGACAGTTTACCCCGATTGACAACAGTTAACTTGGTTTAACTTCGTCAATTCTATTCTTACGATTTGGGAAAAGTTAAGATTTACGGCACTCCATGAATGCGTTATTTCGTTCTCAGTTTCATTTTTGTCAGTGGGAACATCAGGAACATATCTGAAGCATTAAGTTTTTTTCTGTTTCGATCCCGTACTAGTGGAACGGGAACAATTGGTATCTGCAACAGCTGGGTCTTCCTGCGAACTATCCTTTTCGAAACGTCGAGGAGGACCTAACTGCACGAGAGTCATCGTTGACTTCCCGGAGGGTATCACGCCTCCTTCGATGAACATGTGTGGTAAATAAGCACTTGCCGCCACAACGCCTTTTCTTGTAACGGTGTTTGATAACTTCTCCCATTTAGAAGAACGCATCACGTAATAACGAAATTCAAACAACAAAATCTCCACCTACCGGTGAGAGGTCATTGTCACTAAAGGCATTCTCAATAACCAATGAATAAGGTGATGATATGAATGATTTCGATCAACAACCATTTGGCGATGCCGAATTTGTTAATAACCCGGAACAACGCTGCCCAGTAGTTCTTCTACTGGACACATCCTATTCCATGAGCGGCGCCCCCATCTCGGAACTAAACGAGGGGCTGACGACCTTACGGCAAGAGTTACTGAACGACCCGATGGCCTCCAAGCGCGTAGAATTGGCGCTGGTTACTTTCGGACCAGTGGAGATCAAGTCCGACTTTGCAACAATAGATTGTTTCTGTCCCGAAGCTCTAGTTGCGAACAATGCAACCCCGATGGGCGAGGCGATTGTGACCGGGTTAAACATGCTGCGCCAACGTAAGGACCGATACCGCGAAAACGGTGTGAGATACTACCGTCCGTGGGTATTTCTGATTACCGATGGTGCCCCTACCGACAATTGGGATGAGGCCAGGCTGCGAGTTCACCAAGGCGAAGAACGTAAAGAATTCATGTTCTATGCCGTGGGAGTAGAACAGGCGGACATGGATGTGCTAGGGCAGATAGCCACCCGCCAGCCGTTAAAACTTAAGGGACTGGCCTTTAAAGAACTTTTCAAGTGGTTGTCCAGTTCCTTAAGCGCAGTTTCGCAGTCCAATCCTGGTGATGCCGTTCCGCTCAAAAACCCGACCGCCCCAGATGGCTGGGCTGTGGTAGAGTAAGCCGTGGCCTGGCGGTGGGCGTCCGCGTCCGTAATTGGCACATCTCACATTCAAAATGGAACCAGGCTACAAGATGCCTGTTTTGTTTCGACTGTGGGTAATGGTTGTCTTTTCGCTATCGTTTCGGATGGTGCTGGAAGTGCCCAATTTGGTGCATACGGGGCTTGGCTTACCTGCCGGTTCCTCTCTGTTCGATTTCGGGAACGGATGCGAGAGGACTCAGATTTGCCGACTGACGAAGAATTGGTGAATTGGATTGAGGAGCTTCGCAACCGAATTTCTGGAATAGCAACGCGGCGAGAAAGTACCCCTCGGCAATTCGCTGCGACTTTAGCCGCAATCACCGTCACACCGAATGAAGTGCTCACGTTGCATGTTGGCGATAGCGCTATTGTAGGAAGAAATAATGGGAAATGGGAGGTACTTTGTTGGCCCGAGAACGGCGAGTATGCATCCAGCACCTACTTTGTCACCGATTATCCAGAACCACGCTTGAACATAAACCGCTACCAGTATGAACACGATGCCTTCGCGCTGTTTTCTGATGGGGTTGGTGATCTAGCGTTGTCTCAGCTAGAGCAATCTGCGCACGCCCCGTTCTTCGACCCGATGTTCCGCCCGGTTGATTCTGCATTGGGTGAAGGTCGCCTTGTTGATCTTTCGGCCAAGCTGGCAGCATATCTTTCCGGTCCATCAGTATGCGAACGCACCGACGATGACAAAACGCTAATCCTCATTTCCGAGATATAATCGTGCAGGAAATCGTTATCGGAAAAGATCGGGTTTCGGTTGCCGAACAGGTCGGCAAGGGCGGCGAAGGTTCAGTCTACGCCATCAAGGGGCGCTCTGGACAAGTCGCCAAAATTTACAACACCGGCTTGCGTACCAAGAGGGAAGAGAAGGTGCGGGCGATGGTGGGTCAAGGCCTAGCCTCCAAGACCGACCTTATTGCTTATCCCCGTGAAGTGGTGACAGACCTTCGCGGCAACTTCCTGGGTTTTGTCATGCGCTTTGTGTCGGGCTATCGTCCGCTACATGAACTTTACAGCCCGAAATCTCGGCAGCAGTATTTTCCGAAGGCGGACTATCGATTCATAGTCCGCGCCGCGCTGAATGTCGCACGCGCAGTTGGAAAAGTACATCAGACAGGGTGTGTCATCGGAGATCTGAACCATTCTGGGGTACTTGTGGCGCAAGATGCGACAGTTGCCCTAATTGACGCTGACAGCTTCCAATTCAGCCTGAACGGCAAGTCCTATCCCTGTTTTGTTGGTGTTCCTGAATTCACTCCACCAGAATTACACGGAAAAAACCTCGCGTCTATCCAACGAACCATAGAGCACGACAACTTTGGCCTGGCGGTGGCCATCTTCCATCTTCTGTTCATGGGCCGTCACCCTTACGCCGGGCGTTACAACGGCCCAGACATTTCCATGGGCGATGCTATTGCCCAAAACCGATTTGCCTTTTCGCTGACCCGCCAAGCCGCGACGCAAACTACCCCGCCTCCAGGGGCTTTAACGCTCGATGTATTCCACGATGCTATCGTCCACGGATTTGAGAACGCATTTGGGCTTAATCCAAGAACACGCCCCAACGCGCGGGACTGGATACAAGCCTTGAGCAATCTAGAAGGTTTGCTGAGTCACTGTAGCAAGGTCAAGACACACTATTTCCCTAGCAATACAGGGGGCTGCGTTTGGTGCAAACTAGCAGCTAACAGTGGTGTTGACATGTTCCCGGATTTAAATTTTGTCACGCCCAACATCACAAACGATACACGTGGTACGGAACAGGCAATCAGAGAAATTTTGGCGTTTCGTTTTCCAACAGTAACAGACTTGCTTCCCGTCGCTGCTACGCCACGTGGAGCCAGTAAAGCTTTACAGGAAGCTAGGAGCGAAAAACAAGGGAGCGCCTTGTTCGGTTTGCTTTTGATAGGCGGTGCAGTCGCAGGTATCCTCACCTTTGCCCCAGCATGGCTTTTCTGGATTTTGCTGACAATCGGAGGATGGAGCCTCTTCTCTGAACGTAAAGTTGAATCCGGCCCGTTCCTGCGGGCCTTCAAAGACGCCGATGAACAGGTTCAACGAGAGCTTAATGCCTTTGTTCAGCGTAACGGCATGACCGAGGTTGTGAAGGTTCGTGGCGATTTGGACATCGCTATTGCGACCTATAAAGGTCATGATGATGCTCTTGCTCGCGAACTTATGGTGATGAAATCTAATCGGGAGTCACGTCAGCGACAAGCCTATCTCGACCGCTTTCCCATCCGCAGTGCGAACATTTCTGGCATCGGCCCTGCGAAAACCGCGACGTTAGTTTCCTTTGGAATCGAAACTGCTGCTGATGTGAACCTATCTGCCGTGCTACGGGTGCCAGGTTTCGGCAAGGTAATGTCTAATAGGCTTGTGGCATGGCGACGGAAGCTTGAGTCCCAGTTCCGATATAATCCAGCACCGAACTCTCAAGACGTTGCCGACGAAAAAATGCTGCGCGGACGTTTTGCGGCGGAAAAAGCAAAGTTAGAAGCAACGATCCGCAACGGGCTGGGAGCGCTGAGGAACGCCAAGGCCAGCCTTGATGCACTTCCTGTCAAAGCCAGCCACGACCAGACGCTTAAGAACGCTCTTGCAGTTCGCATGCAAGCCGAACAAGACTTGCGTGAGCTTGGCGTGCCGGTTCCCGCTTCAACCGTTACACTAGCGGTTACGTCCCCGAAACCCGCTCCGCAGGCCCCCGGCGCTCCCCGCCTCACCTCTCCCCCACACACACGCATAAGTACAACGTCTGGTATTCCAGTCTGTCCAAATTGCGGCTCTTCAATGCGGCGACGTTCCGGGCGCTACGGCAAGTTTTGGGGTTGCTCACGGTATCCAGCGTGCACGGGAACGCGAAATATTTAATGTGTGGGCAAGACGCTCGGTGAGCGGTGGAAGACAAGAGACACTTCTCGACGCCCCTCCCGTGTCGCAGAAAATATTTTGTCATAACATTACATGGAAAAGCCTACTGCAGTTTCGCCGTCGAATGGTAATCAAATACATACTACCTGCAAAAGGCTTCCATGCGCTGCGTGATGATCTGTGTTGCTTTGTCTGGCTTAGAGGTCAGTATGCCAGAAAACTCGACTTTTAACCTGTGTCACCTTAGGGGAAGCTTACGATGCTATCGAAGCTATAGACTACCATATAAAATCACAAAAAGGAGAGAGTATGGCTATTTGTAACAAAAACCATAGGTACAATCCGCAATTCGACGAACTAAGCCCTGCGCAGGGCGGTGACGGAAGGCACAAATGTGCAGGTTGTGCATATGACCAAGGGCGTGATGATGGTAAAGAAGGTCGCAATGCCAACTGCAACCCAGACTCCTTACCGGAAAGCCAAGCAGGGACAATCCGGCATAAAAATGTCAATGAAGCATACGCTCTTGGCTATCAACATGGGGTAGCTGAACGAGGCAACACAAAAAAAGCTTAGTGTATCAACCCTAACACCCAGTTACACCAACTGAGGACAGTAGACGCTCTTCTGCGGTATGTGGACTCGCTGTCTATATTATTCAGCCGTGACGACTTCATCACATCAACGACCTCCTCCTTGCTGGGGAGGTCTGCTTTTTTTAGATACAAAAGTAGTGTCTTAGCAAAAACTTCATGACAAACAATAGCCCTTACAAAGGCAAGCTGACGCTGCTTATGTTTCAAGCCAAACAGTTTTCGGCCTTGTTCTGTTAAAAAGTACGTCACACCGGCTGAGGTCTGCTCTTTATTGATAAAACCAAGATAGGCACCTGCAGAAGTGTAATACTGTGTTTGCCGTGGGGTGAAGTCATATGTTGTGGTGGTTTCATCCTTACTGAGGGACTGATTATCGTAAAGCAACTCACAAAGATTGATAATACGCTCAAATGAATCTGCTTGAGGAAAAGGGTATTCCTTGGGTTCATCTACATACTTCGTTTGATTTATTGCTGTCTGGATATCATCTAAAGATATGTCCTGCTCTTCTAAGCAATATTTCCTCTGCTTCACAAGGCGAATTGAATTGTATACAGCAGAATCATCAAATGCATATTCATACAAATGAAAAATACCATTTGTATATACTAAGAATACAGGACACACTTCTTTATATATCCTACCAGTCCAAAGAGCATACGGATAATAAAGCTGGCGAATAATAAAGTCGTTGGAAATTGAGTTCTTTGCTTCAATTAAAGCAAGCTTGCTTGCCCCTTCATACCCCGCATCGATTTCAACCTGAGAGTTACTCACATCAAGTTGATAACTAGAGAAATCATTTGCCGCTCGAACATTAAAAGAAAAATCGCCAGAACTCATGCGCCCGCTAATCGTAGGGAACATCATTTCTTCGCCAAGGAAGTCCTGAATAATCCCAGAACTATATGCACAATTAAGCGCAACAGCTTCACTAGAGATGTTTCCGGGTTGAATGCTTTCAATCACTTCAGGGAAGTTCACATATTCGACGGGAACAGAGTCACTATCTTCAAAAGGGTAATACGCTGCAAAACGGCCTAGAGCATATTGCCCTCGTGATACTGGTAAAATAGTGATGTCGTTCCGGCGAAAGATCTTGGGCAAGTTGTTTTCGTGGTCAAACTTCGCCATCAGGCGAGCCTCTCGGTACCTATTTATTTCCTCAGATCTTATGTAAAAGACACCATCGGTATCGATCCTCTCAAGAATTTTATGTTCTGCAAACAATTTTTCCCAAGCAACATCATTCTTCGTGCACATAGCTTACCTAGTTCTTTATCAACAGCTCCGCCACATCACCACGGCTATCAGCTCTTGAATTGATCGCCCGCTTTGCTTTCACAGGAATGACTTCGTAATCCCTGTATAATTCTTTAATGAATCGTGTGTCTGAGTTGGAAAGTAAAAATTTTGTTCCTTTTTTATTTAGCGCGTCACAAACGGCCTTTAAGCGCTCCTGCTCACTTCGGTCAAATCCACCCTTTGCGTAACCTGTAAAATTAGCACTACTTGAAACAGGATCGTAAGGAGGATCCAAGTACACGAAGTCCCCTCTTCCTGCAGATGCTAGAACTTCTTCAAAATCGGAGTTAAATATTTCAACATTGTTTTTTGAAAGATAGCTAGAAACAGCTTTGATATTTACTTCATTTACGATGTTTGGGTTTTTATACTTCCCAAAAGGCGCATTGAATTCGCCGGAATTATTCACTCTAAATAAACCATTAAAACAAGTTTTATTCAGAAAAATAATTCGAGAGGCGCGTTCTACGTCTGAAAGACGTGAGTAGACTTGCATGTCCCTATCTAGTGCACGGACTTCATAAAAATAGTCTTTCTCATTTCGATGTTTTTTTAAATCTTCAATTAACGCACAAGATCTGTCTCTAATTATTTTATATAAATTAATCAGTTCTCCATTAACGTCATTAATAACTGCCTTCTTGGGCTGTAAGTGGAAAAGAACAGCTCCGCCGCCAATAAATGGCTCAAAATAGCGATCAAATTTTTTGGGAATATATTTTTCTATGCTGGGTAATAGCTGCCGCTTTCCACCAACCCATTTAACGACAGGTGCTACCAACTTATTCTTTCTAATAGCCATACACTTCTCCCAATTCTCTAACTATCAACCGGCTTCGTCTCATGACCCAGTGGTAGCAATTCGCTGCTTGTATAGACTATCCTCAACAGGTGTCAAATCTTAGGCAACCAAGCGCCTCATAGGCAGAGCAACACCTGAGCGCCTACTCGCCTGGCTTGATGTCCACAACTTGTACTCCTCAGCAATACAGGCATAGTTTCATAGTACCGCGGGCAACAAAAAGCTGACAAATAACCACACATTTTATTGTTCTCCCCTTTGTGTCTTAACGCCTTCATTGAGGCCTCTTGTTAATATATGTTAACACGCGATAGAGTCAATTACTTAGAGGTTGGGAAAACTGGACCGAGAACTAAGGCTGACGTAAGAAGCTCTGCATCGCCTATCCCACCTTGCCCTGCTGCCCGCCAGCGCTCAGCCGCTCCAGCGCCTGAATAATCGCCGCATTATGCAGTTCTGTGGTGGTAAACCGAAACCCGCAGCGTTTACAGCGCCGTGTGCGGTCTATGCGGTCATGGGTGGCAACGGTGGTTATTACCGCTGTTTCCCCACCACATCCTAAACGCGGGCATTCCATGGCTAGTCCTCCCCCGCCGTCAGCCCCATTTCGCGGGCTATGCGCTCGTATTCTGTGCGGGGTATGCGGTACTGCCCGCCCACCTTGGCGGCTTGTATACGGCCTGCCTTGATTCCCCGGCGCACGGTTTCGGCGCTCTTCCAGCTCAGCCGCCGCCGTACTTCCTGCACGGTGTAAAAATCGCACTTGGCTTCACTCATGCCGCAAACCCCATTTTTAAAAGAACATCATACACTTCTGCGCGGGCAATCACGTCTTAAGACTTCCCGAAAGGCTTTCTCAAAGTCTTTCAACTCCATCCCCAGTTCAAAAGACAGACCGGGCATATTGCCCCGCAGCGCTCCCAACTGGGTTAATGTTGGGTGCGTCAGCAAAAAGAATGTAACCAGCTTTGCCTCGTTGCTAACGCTTCTGAATTTTTCATCGTTCCAGATGCACGGGGCAATTTTGCGATACCGTTTAAACTTACTCATGGTTGTGGCTCCGACTTGCTTACAATCATGCTTTTAGCTATGATCACATTGTACTTACTCGCGACTCCCAGAGTCGCAGTGGCTCAGCCCCTATTTGCTCTAGGGGCTTTTTTTATTGCCTTCACTCTGCCCGCTTACGCCGCCACCTCGCACACATACGGGCACGGCACCAGCGAACAGATGCTGTTACCGACAATCCTTTCCGGACACGCCGCACACAGCATCTCGCCGTCCGGCTCTATGTATCTCACCGGCAGTCCCAACTGTTTCGCCAGCGCAATTTCTGCCTGCACGCCCACGCTCTGCGACCAGCCCGGCAGACAAAGCACATGCATTTCATGCTGCTGTTCCAACGTGGCTCGACACAACGCACCCCAGAAACGCCAGTCCGTAGGCATCTCGTGCCGCCGTGCGGCCTCATGTGTCAGAGTAATAGGCGAATACACGCCAAGCCCTGCCCGCCACATTCTTGCAGCTACCTCCGTCACAGCCAGAAAACGTGCATGACGCACTGCCTCACTGGCGTGTGAATACGGCGTAGCCAGATACACCAGCCGTATGCCGCTGGTGGTTCTGACCTCAACAACTGCCTCCTTCATTCCTTCAAGTTCCTTTTCAAGTTCTTTCAGTCTAGAGTTAAAACACGCTTTTCCAACAACATCTGCTTCGAGTGCGCTTTGCAAAAGTTTTCGCAAAGTGGCGCACTCTGCGTGAAGATGTTGCAAGGTCGCACTAGCTGGTGCCCTGCTCATCCCTGCAACCCCTCTCTGTACTTGGTTATTGTCTGGCCTAGCTCCTGCACAGCTTCGGCGTGCAACGCCTCTACCGTGCGCGGATCCTCGCCGTGCATCATGGCTTTGTGCAGCGCTACCAGTGCGGGCAAGTCATCAAGGCATTCTTCTGCCAATGTGGGCTTATCCGGCTCTGCAACAGCATTGGGTATGCAATGCATCCCAAGCGGTTCCGCCATACTGTCCACCATTGCCCGTGCCAGTTCTTTGCCCTGCCCACCCTGATCAGAAACATCAGCAATCAACATTCGCATCCGCTCCAACGGAGTTCTTGCGCTGTCTTCTGTGTAACGAGGGTTGCGGCAGAACTGATAAATCCGACTGTGGCCGACTTTAAAAATCAGTTCCAAGCCGGTTATGCCGATTAGCTTCTTCGCCGTGTTCATCAATTCCCACGGCTCAAGCGCATGGAATTTCGTACTCATTTTACTCTCGCTCGTGGCGCACTGGTGGCGCATACTAACTACAGGTCAAAATCAGGCCGCTTTGTCGGAATCCGCCGCAAACAAGTC
>NZ_AXWQ01000024.1 GCF_000482745.1 Oleidesulfovibrio alaskensis DSM 16109
TTCAGTTCCAGCAAGGCCGCACAAGCGCGGCGAGGGTGCGTATAGACTAGCTTTTCAGGAGTTTTCCACAATGCAGATTTATATAGATATAGATAAATCTTGAGAATATAGAAATTTCTGATAGCTTGGCGGGCAGGAGAGTTTACACCGTTTAACAACAGTTAACTCGTTTTAACTTCGCCAATCCTATTCTTACGATTTGGGAAAAGTTAAGATTTGCGGTGTGGTCAATCAATAGTAGCGTGTCTGCAAATCATACTAGGAGGGGAACGATGAAGGACGGCTTAAAGGCTGCGTGTCTCAAAGAAATGTTTTACGATGATTGCGACTACGATTGGGAAGGTGATTCATACGCCATCACATTAACTGGGGATAGTGACGAAAACGTGTTCTTGCGCATTACGAGACATGGTTACGACCAGCCATCAGTCAATCAAACTCTTAACATAGACAATCCCAACGAGCTGCTCTCTGCGCTGAACACTGCTGCGAAAATTTTGAATCTTGATTATAACCTAGCTGAGAAATTCATAGGCCATCACTGTCCGCACCATGTTATGGAACGTTTCTCAAAGCCCTAAAAACAACAGCCCCCGTCCGTTCACCGGATAGGGGCTTTGTCGTAAGCAAAGTAAGCGCACCAACCTTAGACGTGACTGCAAGGTCCGCCTATCTGCCGTGCAATCCAGTGCTGTTTTTCAGCGAACTACGGAAACAAAAAAGAACAAAAAACATTTCATCACCGTTTAAATACTACCCCCGTACTAGCATTCAGAATATAGTCAACAGTACCGCTTCCCCCTCTATATTCAATACAACGAACTTCATATAAATTCCGTTGTGCTAGCGGTTGGACATAAATGACACGCGAGCACAAAAAACCATTTGCATTTATTATAAACGCAATTTGCTTTTCAAGGTCATCAGATTCTCCTTGTGCAACAAGCTGACGGCTATCAGGAACACTTTGCTTTGATTCAGAAAAATTTTCTACGCTTTTAAATACTGAATCTTTTGAATTCCCCGCCCACACATTAACACTTAACAACATAAAGATAGATACAAAAAAAACATAAAATAATTTCAACTGCCTACTCCTTTCACACCAAAAATATAAAAAACACCATACCGTAGCCATGGTGCAACAGCCCAACATACAGGCTCTTTTCGATAGCCACTAACGTAGCGCCCCTTGTTTCCCCCTCCGTTATCAGCAAAGCTCTAAATCATGCAACCACCCTCCACACAAAAACAAACCCCCCATTCGTTACCGGATGGGGGCTTCATCATAAGCAAAACAAGCGCACACTAAAACTAGGCGTGGTTACAAGGGCCGTCTATCTGCCGTGCAATCCAAACCTTGATAATTGCCTGACGGGTGATACCAAGACGAGCGGCCTCCTGATCTAAGGCATCAACCATCCATGCAGGAAAGTCCACATTAACGCGGCGTACATCCTTATTAGGGCGGCTTGCCTTTGCAATATCAAGATGCTGGCTAATGTCTTTGCCGTCATCAAAAGCTTTATCAAAATCAGAGGCTCTCATACAATGCCACCTCCTCTTTACGAGAACGGCGCACAGAAATAATCCGTGTAGCCCTACCTCGTTTAGTTATTACTGCCGACCAATGCTTTCCACCTATCATGCCGATAATAAGACAGCGCAGCTCATCCGTGGTCTTCGCTGGAATCTCCAAGAGTTCAGGGTCATCCCACAGAGCCTTGGCTGCCTCAAAATCAATGCCGTGCTTTACCGCATTTGATTGGCTTTTGTTTTTATCGTACTCAAAAAGCATATAAAAAATGTATATAAATTATACCAAAAGTCAACACGTCTACCAAAACAAAAGCCCTCACTCGTTACCAGGTGAGGGCTCATTTTAATAAGGCATATCAAACAGTTTTAAAATCAGCGCAAATGCCAAATCAAAATTACTTCAACTTTCCAAAAAAATAACAGAGCAAAAATAAAAATAAATAGCAAAAAAATATAAAAAGTGAATGGAATCTTATCCCTCAACAAGTTGAATTTTTTTTGCTCATCGATCCATTCTATCTGATGTTGCCAAAAAAATTTATAATGAGCATACCAATCACTAAAGCACACTTGCTTAGCAATACAGCAACCCAAATATTCTTTTCGAATACGTCTAAGCTCATCATACTGCGCTTCGACATCACTTGATGTACCGCTCTTAACCAAGGCATATAAGTCTCTAAGTTCATAGAACATACACGTCAACGCCTCTCCTTTCTCTCGATACGCCTCTTTTTCTTGCTGGTACATCGCAATGTAAATACTCACAAGCCCCAAAACTAGAAAAGAAGCGGAAAGAACTTTCGTTGACAATACATCAAATACAAGAGCAAAAATCCCAAAGGCCATTGAAAAAAAGCCGATAATTCCGGGAACTTTTTCAACGATATCATACGTGGCAAAATGTTTTTTGGCTCCAAAACCAACATTATACCCAAGCTCTGCAATAGATTTCAGTAGTTCGTCTCTATTCATCATTCTCTGCATTTCTTTCTATAGGAACATCAATTCTTCCTCTAGCAACAACCACTCCGCCTTTAACAGCATAACATTCAACGAGATGTTCCCCCTTAAAAGTCGTTTTTTCTTGCTTAGTTCTCCAACCTTTATCTGAAACAATTTGCCCTCTAATACAGTTTCGCCTTTCGGCCTCAGCTCCACGATTAAGAACTTTCCATAGAATCATATCAGGATCTGGCAAGTCTAAAGTGTCTATAGTAAAATCTAATGTTTTTCTAGGCGGCAAGTGGAATCCCCGCCTAAGAAGGTTGGTCAAATAATCAACACGAAAACCATTTTGGGTAACTTTACACTCTAGCTCTAAAGAATAGCGGATATCTACAGGATACTTATCTTCAATAAACTCTTCGGTATATTCATAGCGCAATGCTTCATCTGCTACTCTCACGTTTGCAACATAGGCAGGGAAAAAGCGTCCATACACTTTTTTCCATTCACTATGCGCTGTCGCTGTTTCACCAGCCTTAATCGCTCTTAGACAAGCGTTATATGCTTGGTTAGCTTTTGTTTGAAATTTCTTTTTGACTTTAACTTGTTGATTGCTGCCTAATGCAAAATAAAAATTTTGATCAGGTTGATCTTTCAAATACTCAAAAAAATCACGACTCAGCCGCCCATAGCTTGAGTAGCTTGCCGCGTCATAATCATCTGTATTCATTAGAAACTTATAGACCAAGGTGTCAATCAGAAGTCCCCCCATTACGACACCATTTCTATTCTTCCATGCCCGAACCATTCTAGATAGCATTCTAAAATTATTATTTTTTTCACTATCAATCTTGCGTACTGCCTCAATTTCTTTACGAGGTTTTGTAATTTTCCATGAGCCTCCACCATATGTATCAGGGTATTTAAAGCTACCATCTTCCTGTTCAAAAACAGGCTGAACCTCTACTGTGAAAGTATCGTAAAGAACTTGCACAACAAGGCGATCAACCTTAACCGTGGTCTTAGGGTACCTAGATACTATTGCCTCTTTTGTATCACGAAGAAGTTTCGATTGATCATCTTTATAGGTATTCCACGTCACACTTGGCATTATATAAAGCATGTCCAAGTCAGAAATGCCCTTAATACCAGTTTTTCTACCGTACGACCCTACTTGAAGTGTATTTGCTATTTTTGATGTTGTATCTCGAAACTTCTTATTCAAAGAGTATGTAATTTCACCATATTTACTGCTTATTGAGCTAACATCACCACTTGGTATTCTTATATTGTCACAAAAACTACGAAACATTTCTGCTATAGTCACTAGCAACCTCTACCTATTTCACGATACATTTCTAACAAAACTACACCCACACCATATGTACAGTTACTACAGCCAAATAAACATATGCAAAAGACAATCTATACACCATAATTACAGCCAAGGCGCAGCAGCCCGACAAACAGACCATTTTTCCATACCTTCCAGTACATCTGCCTCGCATTGCTTGCAGGGTTTTACCACTGGTGGCGGCACATCCCTACTGCATTGTGCGTATACACTGGCCTCCCACGGTATGACCGTCAAACAATGGTGACAAAAGGTTTGGACAGCACCACAGGCCTTGCCGAGGCGCGCAGACACAGAAGTCTTTATTTCATTCCCGATAGCAGGCGTTTTAAAATAGCGCAACCACCCACCAACCAAAACAAAAGCCCCCGTCCGTCCACTGGAAAGCAAACGCAAGTAAACATTTTTACAACGAGGATCAGATAAAAAATGTTGAAGGCTCTATGCGAATATGAGAATGTCGAGGCGGAGCGTTCGTCTAATATGGCTAAGACATGCACTTTAATTAGTGTTGATCCCGGTTCGATTCCGGGGCGCTAAAGGGCACATTGAAACCAATGTGATCTTTATCACCCCAGCATCACTATACATTATGACAAACGACGAAAAACTAAAAATCTTCCAAGCTCAAACAGAAAATGTCAAAGCGTTGGAGACAAGCTTCAAGCTAGTTAGCCAAGCAATCAACAATCATTTACGAAAAAATGATTTAGCTACTGCACAAAAATTTACTTTCATTGCTGCTCTTACTTTTTCTGCATACGCAGAAGCAATGTTTTCAAAATTGATCCATACTCCACACGCTTTCAACCTCGAAGAAATTAAAAGTATTAAAAATAAAACAACAACTGCTGATAAATGGAAGCAAGCTGTAAGAATTGGAATAACTAAAATATCAACTTCATGTAAGCATAACCATAAGACAAATCTCAATCAAAAAATTGATGTGATGATTGACACACATATTGCTGAGCCTGCAATAATAAGAAATAAAATTGCTCATGGACAATGGGCAGTAGCATTAAACTCAAAGAATACTAACATACATGCAGGCACAACAAACAGAATTTCAAATTTAGACATTATTAAAGTTACACTTTGGAAAAAATCATTCTCCTTTTTTTACAAAATAGTTAACGACATCATACAGTCACCAAACAAAGCTCATTTTAACGACTACTATAACCACCTCACAGAACTTGAAGAATACATACAAAAGACAATGCACTATAATTTGGATGACAAGATTACCAAACTGCAAGCCAAACTGCCCGAAAGCAAACTTGAAGCATAATGGTTTAACCTTTTAGAGCTAAAAAACAAAAGCCCCGTCCATCCACCGGATGGGACTTTTTCCCTTCGCCATGTTTTCAGCATCGCCTACCCTGCCTTGCCCTGCTGCCCGCCAGCGCTCAACCGCTCCAGCGCCTGCATAATCGCAGAGTTATGTATTTCCGTTGTGGTAAATTTGTATCCGCAGCGCTTACAGCGCCGTGTGCGGTCTATGCGGTCATGCAGGGCGGTCGTCACCACTACCGCTGTTTCCCCACCACATCCTAAACGCGGGCATTCCATGGCTAGTCCTCCCCCGCCGTCAGCCCCATTTCGCGGGCAATGCGCTCGTATTCTGTGCGGGGTATGCGGTACTGCCCGCCCACCTTGGCGGCTTGTATACGGCCTGCCTTGATTCCCCGGCGCACGGTTTCGGCGCTCTTCCAGCTCAGCCGCCGCCGTACTTCCTGCACGGTGTAAAAATCGCACTTGGCTTCACTCATGCCGCAAACCCCATTTTTAAAAGAACATCATACACTTCTGCGCGGGCAATCACGTCTTCCATGTAGTGCAGTGTCGAATCCATGCGCGAGTGTCCCAGCGCAAGCTGCGAAGCCCGCAAAGGGTCTTCCATTGGCCTGCCCTGCGCCCGCAGCTGCTTGTAGGTATTGTACAGGTGCTGGGCAAAATACTTGCGGCAGCTATGCGTACCGATAGCCCCCAGCACTCCGGCCCGTTTTGCGGCGGTTTCCACTATATACCAAAGGTGTTGGGGTGTTATGTGCGTGTTGCTGTGTATTCCTTTCTGCGACTGCAGCAGGTACGCTTCCGGCTCAAAATATCCCAAGGAGAAAAGCTCCCGCTGCCATGCTTCCAGTGCCCGCCGCAAATTAGGATGCATGGGCAGGTTGCGCCCCCTGCGCTGGCCTTTGGTGTTGCGCCGCTCAAAGGTCACACTATCCAGCATTTGCCCACGGCGCGAAACATCCCGCAATTGCAGCTTGCAAACTTCACTGGCTCTGCCGCCGGTGTGAATCATCAATTCAAACGCGGCAAGGTTGCGTGCCGCAAACCGCCCTGCAGGAACGGCCCGCCGCATTCTGCGGACTTCATCGTCGGTAAAGGCTCTGCGTCCGCTCATGCCTGGCCTCCATGTTCCGGCAAACACCGCCCATGTTGGCGGGTATTCCGAAAACAGGCAGCTTGTAAAACAAAGCCGCACACACAGCCAAAAAACACAATCCGGATTTCTGCCAGCATTATGCAGCCATCCCCACACCTGCACGGCCGATAATAGGCGAATACACGCCAAGCCCTGCCCGCCACATTCTTGCAGCTACCTCCGTCACAGCCAAAAAACGTGCATGACGCACTGCATCACTAGCGTGTGAATACGGCGTAGCCAGATACACCAACCGTATTTCAGTGGTGGCCTGCTCACTCATCCCTGCAGCCCCTCTCTGTATTTCGTTATTGTCTGGTCTAGTTCCTGCACAGCTTCGGCGTGCAACGCCTCTACAGTGCGCGGGTCTTCGCCGTTCATCATGGCCTTGTGCAGCGCTACCAGTGCTGGCAAATCATCAAGGCACTCTTCTGCCAATGTGGGCTTGTCCGGCTCTGCAACAGCATTGGGTATGCAATGCATCCCAAGCGGTTCCGCCATACTGTCCACCATTGCCCGTGCCAGTTCTTTGCCCTGCCCACCCTGATCAGAAACATCAGCAATCAACATTCGCATCCGCTCCAACGGAGTTCTTGCGCTGTCTTCTGTGTAACGAGGGTTGCGGCAAAACTGATAAATCCGACTGTGGCCGACTTTAAAAATCAGTTCCAAGCCGGTTATGCCGATTAGCTTCTTCGCCGTGTTCATCAATTCCCACGGCTCAAGCGCATGGAATTTCGTACTCATTTTACTCTCGCTCGTGGCGCACTGGTGGCGCATACTAACTACAGGTCAAAATCAGGCCGCTTTGTCGGAATCCGCCGCAAACAAGTC
>NZ_AXWQ01000025.1 GCF_000482745.1 Oleidesulfovibrio alaskensis DSM 16109
ATCCGTCACATGGAAGAACTCGGAGCGCAGTTTTCCAGCAAGGGAAAAACCAACCCCGGGCAGCCCCGGCAGAATGGCGATAATTTTTATGTCATTCCCGACAACGTCCCTTATGCAAACCAGAAGCGCTACATCCTCGTACTCTGGAAGGCTCTGGGGTGGAGCCTGAAAGGAATCGACACTCGCATGCGTAAACAATTCGGTCTGGACAGTCTTGTGTGGGTGCAAGACCAGGCGCAGTTACAGACCATCACCAAGGACCTGCAGAACCGTTGCCGAAAGGCTGGAATTGACCCGGATAACGCATGATGCAGGATACAGAACCGCTGGAGCTCGTTCAGGAAATCACTTCTCGGTATCGCACCGTACACCGGTTCTGCAAAGCTCATGGGGAACTCAATCGATCCACGGTCTATATGGTACTCAAAGGCCGTTATCCCGGCAACGTAGAGCGTCAACTGGAGCGAATGCGGCAGGCCTTGCGGGGGGAAGTAAGCGTTGAGGAGCGGGCCTATCAGGCAATACGGGAGACAGCATGCGCAAGGTGTACCGTCACTAATCAGGGATGCCGTAGATGCGAAACGCTTTTTAGAGCGCTGGCCCGCGCCGTGGCCGCCGCTATTTCAAACCACACATGAGGTGCAGCATGAATGCAACCCTGTGCAGAACGCTCAAAAAGATGTTTGACGATGGGTTCCGTCAGTATGCCGGAGAGATTGATTCGCAGGTCTACGAGCAGCTTGGCTGCAAGGATGCCTCGCGGGCCTATTGGATTTGCCGTTGGCCTATCCTGCATTGTCTCGGTTGCAACAGGCGTTGCACTCCTAAGGCCCCCACGGGCTTTCAGGTGCCGTTGGTGACAGTATCGCCGTCCACAAATAAAGATTTCTCGCTCACTCCCGAAGAACTTGTCGCGGCCAAGGCCCTGTTGCGTATTGATGAAGCAGCGTACTGCCTGAATGTCTCAGAACGCACAGTGCGTAGGCTAGTTGATGAGGGGGTGTTGGTTCGGCATGTTCGGCAACCGGTGCGAGTGACTGCGGAGAGCGTGAGGGAGGAGATGGCACGGGTAGACTTATAACCGGGCAAGGCTTTTCATTTTATTTGAAAACAGATATGTAGCCAGCAAAACACCAAGGAGCATACCATGGGTAACTTGCTGGCTCTTATCTTTTTGTTTGCGTTGATATGGTTCATAGGTGCCATGATCAAGCCTCAAAAATTTGTCTACTGGGGCAGTCGCTCCCGCAAAGGCGGTCTTGTTTGGTTGGGAATTATGTTAGCAGTGACTATCGCCATTCCAAGGGGGGAATCGACGCCTACACCTTCTGTTGAATATACCATTTTGACAGATCAGGCCCACGGTACGATCAAGCGCACTGTTGAAGTGGAACTACCCTCCAGATTGACCCCTGAAGAACTCAAAAACATTGCGCGAGAGATCAAAAACAAGGACGACTCCTTTGATAAAACGTTTATTGGATATTACATTAAAGGAGAAAGTTCCTCGATGTACTGGGCAACAACTCACTACACCCCGGATCTTGATGTTATTATTTTTGGAGCGACGCAAGAACAGTTCAAGAACCTTAAATCACAACCACTAGATATAGATGGAGAACTTATTGGAACATGGATGAGTAACAACGGATTTACATCTATTATTACAGCATACAAAAAAGGCGATAAAGTGTACGTTTCTGATCGCTATTCAGATGGCTCTTCCAATACACAAGAATACAGCATGACGATGCAGGATAACAAGATTCGCTTGGAGCGGCCAAACGACTTTGGCGAATACTATCTTGTCAATGCACAAGGTGATTTAGAGTTCTGGAGTAAGAACGGTAACTTCTACACGGCTTCAAAGCGATAACCCCCGTTACCTTCTGTACGTTCCATGCCATAGTTGCCTCATTTCCCGATCTTCTAACAAAACCCCTATACGCTGCATGACATCACACTCTTATGGAGGATGTCATGCAGCGTATTTCTTTGTCCCCCAATTTCTTCCTCGACGAATTCACCCGGAGTCAGACCGCTGAGCGGTTTGGCCACCCCATCGAAGTGGAGCTCGGCTCCACGGTTTTCAACAATCTTCGGTTCCTTTGCCTGACCCTGCTGCAGCCCATACGGGAAGCGCTGGGGCCTATCACCATTTCCAGCGGCTACCGGCCTAAGTGGCTCAATGACCACATTGGCGGTTCCCCCTCATCCGATCACCTCACCGGCCTTGCCGCGGACATCATCGTTCCCGGCCGTAGCCCGCTTGATGTGGCGCGGTTCATCAGTAGCCAGAACCTTGGCTACAAGCAGCTGATCAACGAGCATGACCGCTGGGTGCACATCGCTTCCCCCGGCCCTGACATTATGCCGCGTCGGCAGGAACTTACCATCTGGCATAACGGCCAGCGGAACCTGACGACGGTGGGCCTGCATTCCGTGAAGGAACTGTGGGAACAGGCGTTGAGGGGGTAGCGTATGGGACTCCTCAACATTGGTAAAAACTTGCTCAAGCTTGTTCCGGGTGTCGGGCAGGTTGTCAGCCTGATCGATACCGTTGGTGACATTGCCGAAGCTGTCGGCGGTGACACCGGCAAGAAGATCAAGGACGGCCTCTCTATGGTTTCCGATGGTCTGGACGAGGCCGGAGCACAGCCTCTTACCCCTGAGCAACGTACCCGGCTGGAACTTGCCGGCCAGCGCCATAAGGAGCGCATGGCGGAAATCGAACTCTCCGACATTGAGGGAGGCCGGGGGCTTGCCAAGGCGGAACTTGCCTCGCAGGACGAGTACGTCCGCCAGACACGTCCCAAGCTGCTTCGCATCTATGCATGGGGTTTTCTGCTCCTGTGCTTTATCGCCGTTCCGCTTGTGGTAGCGGCCTGCGTATGGGGTGGCCTGACTCCCGCCAGTGCAGACGTCATAACGTATGTGGTCTGCTGGCTCATCGGCACCATAGGCACTACCTTCGCCGCCATGTTCCGCTCGTACACGGGGCAGCGCACTGCTGAAAAAATGGCAGAAGCGGGAATGCAGCCCGAAGGGCTTATGGACAAGCTCGCCAAGCTGCGACGTGGAGGCCGCTGATGGAAATCAACTGGGACCTTCTCAATTTCCTGCTACGTCTCGCTCAAATTCTATTCGTCCCTCTGGCCATGTGGCTGATCAAAGAAATCTGGTCCCTGCGTAAGGATGTCATAGAGCTGCGAAGCCGCGTGAAGGCCAATGAAGAAAAGCTGGATTGCGCGCCGGACAGCAAGGCCCTGCATAATCTCGCGCTGGCCATCGAAGGGCTACGCGGTGATGTCCGCG
>NZ_AXWQ01000026.1 GCF_000482745.1 Oleidesulfovibrio alaskensis DSM 16109
TCGCCCATACAACACGGTCAAGCACCTGCCCGTCGTTGCTTTTATTGGTGGTGCGGCGCACACGCACTTCATACCGGCCTGCAGGTATTGCAATACTCGTTGGGGGTGATGCGCAGCAGCCCCGCCAAAGGGTGCGAAGAAGCATTGCGGCGCTGTTCATCAGGCCCGCGCCAGTACACACGGCAAGGCGCACTGGCCACTGCTCCGGCAATCAGCCGTACACAGGCAAACACGGCAGAAATGCTCATGGCCGTGTGCCGCACTCCTCCCGATACCCCGCCATACACAAAATCATTCCACGAAGAGCCACCCGCTACCGGAAAAGCCCGGGCTTCATTCCGCAAGGTTTCAACCTGAGCCTGCAATTGCTCAACCTGCCTGCTGAGCTGCCTTTTCTTGCCAAACCAGAACATCACAGCACCACAAACCCTTGTGTGACGGTGTTATCTTCCGGCTTACCGGCCATGGCACGAGCCATGGCCACAATGGCTGCAACAGGTCCGTCTATTTTGTTCCTCTGGGCTTCCTTACGCGGATAAATATTGTCTTTGGCATCTTCCTTCGCCACCACATTGCCCATCATCCACGTCATCACGGGACAACCGCTGTGCCGGAACTGCCCGGCAAGCACCTTGGCCTTCAGCTCCTTCATTGGCTCAGACATGTTGGCCACGGTCTGCGGAAACTCGACCATGTTCATGCCCGCCTTCATCATGCGGGTGGTGAACTGTGTGGCGTTGTACGGGTCGTATGCCACCTCACAAATGTCAAAAATGCGGGCAGCATCAAGCAGGACTTCTTCAATCTCATCATAATCGATGATTGCGCCGTCCGTTACATGCAGGTGCTCCTGCATTTCCCATGTCTGATAATGCTCATTGAAATACAGATCGACTGTTTCCCGCGGCAGAAACCAGTCCCCGAAAACGGTGTATCGGGTGTCTTCACCTTCAGGCGGAAACAGAAAGACAAGACCGGCAATGTCTGTCTTGCTGGCAAGGTCAATACCCACAAAACATGTACGGCCTTTGAACTGTTCCCGGCTCAAGGCAGGGTCAGCGCATGCCTTCCATGCTTCCATGTCCATCCAAGCGGCCTTTGCCTGACACCATAAATTCAGATGCTTTGTTTTCAGCGCTCCCTGCTTGGAAAGATCCTGCATGGCATCACGGTGCATCGCCCGTAAAAATTCAGGATAAACAGAAACTCCATAGTTGGGATTGGCCTTGATCCAGCTGGAAAAACTCGTCCAGTCGTCACCCTCGTCTATGGTGTAGATAATGGCGAACATCTCATCATTGCTGATTGTGCCCTGCAGCACCTCGACAGCACGCTGCCGGTACACATAGCAGGGACCGCCGATGTTGAAACCCGCCGTGGTAATCGTCCACTGCACAGGCTGGCGGCGTGCCCCCATACCCGTTTTCATGGTGTCAAACTGGTCAGATGTGGCGTGCTCGTGGTATTCGTCATGCATCGCCCCGTGCGGGCTTGCACCGTCACCGGGCTTGCTGATGACCGGCTCTATACGGCTGCCGTCAGACAGGCGCGAAACGCTGGCAGCCATGACGGTCAGCCCCAGCGTGCTTTTCAAACCCGGCGAACGCTCCGCCATCATCTTTACCGGACGGAAAACCGCGTTGGCCTGATCTTTAGAGGTAGCACCGCAGTATACTTCCGCTTCTGCCTCACCGTCAGCAAAGGCCAGATACAACGAGACACCGCCGGTAATGATGGACTTGCCATTTTTACGGGGCACTTCCTGATACACTTCACGGAAACGGCGCAGACCGTCTTTTTTACGCAGCCAGCCGAAAACGACGGTCAGAATGAAGCATTGCCATGGCTCCAGATCAATCCTGCGGCCTGACCATTCCCCCTTGGTATGCACAAGATGGCTGATGAAAAAACAAACCCGCTCGCCAGCGGCCTTGTCAAACCGGTACGGGTAACTTCTGTCTCTGGATTTCTCCAGATCATCAAGGTGCCGCCGGCAGGCAAGCTGCACATACCGGCACACGGCAATACGCCCCGCAACAACATCACGGGCGTACTTCATGCCCCGGTTAACATGTGGAAATCGTTCGGTACGCGCAGCCATCAGCGCCCACCCCCGACAAAAGCGGCAAAGGGATTGTTACTCTCGCTATTGTTCAAGGCTGTAACCTTGGAAACAGCAGCAGGAGAAAGCCCGAACTCGGCAAGCAGGCTTTGAGCATGGCGCATGGCCTCGGAACGCTGGTTCACTGCAGGATGACTTTTCTTCAGCAA
>NZ_AXWQ01000027.1 GCF_000482745.1 Oleidesulfovibrio alaskensis DSM 16109
AGAAACGACAACAGGCTCTGATCCGTTTTGGATCAGAGCCTGTTGCGCTTTTTAAAGAAAAAGCCTTGGCGACGGCCTACTTTCCCACAAGCTCCCTTGCAGTATCATCGGCGATGGCTGGCTTAACTTCCGAGTTCGGAATGGGATCGGGTGTACCCCAGCCTCCATGGTCACCAAGGCAAATTCGTGGCCGGGCTTGGTGGTCACCGGTAAGGCGGCGGGTATATCTCCCCGCGCCACGTCGACGACTGCCTGGCCGAAATTTTAATTAAATAGGGTGGAAAGGAATTTATGAGAATCAATAAGCCGCACGGGCTATTAGTACTGGTCAGCTGAGCATGTCGCCATGCGTACACCTCCAGCCTATCAACCGGGTAGTCTACCCGGGCCCTTCAGCTCTTAAAAGAGAGGGAGATCTTATCTTGAGGCAGGCTTCCCGCTTAGATGCTTTCAGCGGTTATCCCTTCCGAACATAGCTACCCTGCGGTGCCTCTGGCGAGACAACAGGAACACCAGTGGTTCGTCCATCCCGGTCCTCTCGTACTAGGGACAGGTCCTCTCAAATCTCCTACGCCCACAGCAGATAGGGACCAAACTGTCTCACGACGTTTTAAACCCAGCTCGCGTACCACTTTAAACGGCGAACAGCCGTACCCTTGGGACCTGCTTCAGCCCCAGGATGTGATGAGCCGACATCGAGGTGCCAAACCGCGCCGTCGATATGAACTCTTGGGCGCGATCAGCCTGTTATCCCCGGCGTACCTTTTATCCAATGAGCGATGGCCCTTCCATGCGGAACCACCGGATCACTAACACCAACTTTCGTTCCTGCTCGACATGTCTGTCTTGCAGTCAAGCTCCCTTATGCGTTTGCACTCGACGGCTGGTTTCCAATCAGCCTGAGGGAACCTTTGCATGCCTCCGTTACATTTTGGGAGGCGACCGCCCCAGTCAAACTACCCACCAGACACTGTCTTCCTGCCGGCTAACGGCGAGGAATTAGAGCCTTAGACTGACAAGGGTGGTATTTCAAGGTTGGCTCCACCGATACTGGCGTACCGGCTTCAAAGCCTCCCACCTATCCTACACATGTCAGCCCAAAACCCAATGTCAAGCTATAGTAAAGGTGCACAGGGTCTTTCCGTCTTGCTGCGGGTACACGGCATTTTCACCGCGACTTCAATTTCACCGAGTCACTAGTTGAGACAGCGCGGAGATCGTTACGCCATTCGTGCAGGTCGGAACTTACCCGACAAGGAATTTCGCTACCTTAGGACCGTTATAGTTACGGCCGCCGTTTACCGGGGCTTCGGTTCGAAGCTTCGCTTGCGCTAACCTCTCCCCTTAACCTTCCGGCACCGGGCAGGCGTCAGTCCCTATACGTCGTCTTACGACTTAGCAGAGACCTATGTTTTTAGTAAACAGTCGCCACCGCCATTTCTCTGCGGCTCTCCTGGGCTTATTGAGTAAATCATTCACCCGGAAGAGCACCCCTTATTCCGAAGTTACGGGGTCATTTTGCCGAGTTCCTTAACTAGTGTTCTCTCGAGCGCCTTGGGTTACTCACCCCACCCACCTGAGTCGGTTTACGGTACGGTCTGCATGAACTATACTTAGGAGCTTTTCTAGGCAGCATAGGCTCAACCACTTACGTCCTTGCGGACACCGCATCGTGCCTCGGCCTTAAAGGAAGACGGATTTGCCTGTCTTCCAAGCCTACACACTTGCACCGGCTAATCCAACAGCCGGCTGGCCTACCTTTCTGCGTCCCTCCATCGCGCGATCACACAGGTACGGGAATATTAACCCGTTTCCCATCGACTACGGCTTTCGCCCTCGCCTTAGGGGCCGACTAACTCCGGGCAGATTACCTTTACCCGGAAAACCTTGGGTTTACGGCGAACAGGTTTCTCACCTGTTTTATCGTTACTTATGTCAGCATAATCA
>NZ_AXWQ01000029.1 GCF_000482745.1 Oleidesulfovibrio alaskensis DSM 16109
AAAGAAGTCCGCAAACTTTCTCGCGAAGGCATCCGCATCTTTGGGGAACGGTATTACGCGCCGGAACTCTACAGCCGCACACATGCTGTGCAGGTACGTTACGATATCGGCGATCTTTCTTCCCTGCTGGTCTACAGCGAAGACGGGAAGCACTTCATCTGCGAAGCTCACAAGGTACGGGGTATTCATCCCGCCGCCGACCTGCTGGGTACAGAACAGCATAGCGCAGATTTGCGCGAAGCCCTCAGCCTGAAAAAACTGCAGGAGCGTGAAGCCTCATCGGTAGCCCGGGGGGTACTTGAGGCCGCGCTGACAGACCAGCGCAACCGCATGCGTGCACTGCAGGAAGAGCAGGTCGAACCCAAAGCCGTTTCCACGGGCACATTGCCCCAATCCAAGATTACCAGCATTGAGGCTGCCAAACGGCAGGCGCAAACCAAGCGGGAATCAGCTCCAACCTATATTCCGCCAGCACAAAAACCCGACATCGTGAACGAACTGGACAAGTATGAATACCTTTTCAACGTATCCGTCCGAGATGGTCTCACCCTCCGTGAGTCTGATCAGGAATGGATGGAGTCCATTGAACGCACTGAAGATTTTCAAAGAGACGCCGCTCATCGCTATGAACGGCTTCGCAAGTATTACGCCCGCAACAGGGCCAACCCGGCAACCGCATAAGGAGCAGGCATGAGGCGAGACGTATTCATAGAAACCCGCAACGTGATGGATTTCCGCCAGAAGGTAAGAGCGCTGGAAGACTTCTCCGGTGAGCCGGGCTTCGCGCTTGTTTTCGGGCAGGCCGGACGGGGCAAAACTGAAACTGCGCGTCATTACCACGCCATGAACGGCGGTATCTTTCTCCGGGTCATGCAGGGCTGGTCGCAGTGCGCTTTTTTACAGGAGTTGTGTTTTCAAGTCTGCGGCCTGCGCCCCCGGTCTTCAGCAACCTGCAAGGCTAAGATTATTGAGGCGCTGGATAGCATGCCGCAGACACTATTCGTTGATGAGGCGGACCGCCTGCACGTCGATCGCGTAGAAGACCTGCGTGACGTCTTTGACCTGACAAGTTCCACAGTGGTGCTCATCGGCGAACAGGAATTGCGCGGTTTGCTCAGCACCCGCCGGAGAATCTGGAGCCGTGTGAAGCAGGTTGTGGAGTTTGGCCCTGTTGCGGAGGAAGACGTCGCTATTTTGGGGGATGAAGCTGCCGGGCTGGATATTGCTCCGGAAGCCTGCTCACAAATTGTTCGCCTTGCTGACGGCGACTTCCGTCTTGTGTGGAGCTTTATCCACCAACTCGAATTAACGGCCAAGACACACGGAATACAACAGATAAACACAGAACTTGTGGC
>NZ_AXWQ01000030.1 GCF_000482745.1 Oleidesulfovibrio alaskensis DSM 16109
TGTAGGACCTTCATAAGAGATCCGTAAGTACGCAGGGGAACAGGCTGGGAAGCCTGGCCATAGAGGGTGAAAGCCCCGTACCTGAAACGGAACACGGCTCGGAAGGCACCTGAGTACCGCGAGGCACGTGAAACCTCGTGGGAATCCGGGAGGACCATCTTCCAAGGCTAAGTACTCTCTGGCGACCGATAGTGAACCAGTACCGTGAGGGAAAGGTGAAAAGAACCCCTGTTAGGGGAGTGCAATAGAACCTGAAACCAGTTGCCTACAAGCTGTGGGAGCATCTTTAAGATGTGACCGCGTGCCTTTTGCATAATGAGTCAGCGAGTTATTCTGCTGTGCAAGGTTAAGCGCAAGTGTAGCCGTAGCGAAAGCGAGTCTGAACAGGGCGACAAGTACAGCGGAGTAGACCCGAAACCGAGTGATCTATCCATGAGCAGGTTGAAGCCAAGGTGAAACTTGGTGGAGGACCGAACCAGTATCAGCTGAAAATGATTTGGATGACTTGTGGATAGGGGTGAAAGGCCAATCAAACTCGGTGATAGCTGGTTCTCCCCGAAATATATTGAGGTATAGCCTCAGGGATTGTCTTACGGAGGTAGAGCACTGACAGGGCTAGGGGGCCTACCAGCTTACCAAACCCTATCAAACTCCGAATGCCGTAAGATCTACCCTGGGAGTCAGACTGCGGGTGCGAAGGTCCGTAGTCGAAAGGGAAACAGCCCAGACCGACAGCTAAGGTCTCCAAATCCATGCTCAGTGGCAAAGGTGGTGGGATTTCCTAGACAGCCAGGAGGTTGGCTTAGAAGCAGCCATCCTTTAAAGAAAGCGTAATAGCTCACTGGTCTAGAGATCCTGCGCCGAAAATGTAACGGGGCTAAGCATGGTACCGAAGCTTCGGGCTCGTCTTTGACGAGCGGTAGGGGAGCGTTCTCTATGGGTCGAAGGTGCGCCGTAAGGCCAGCTGGACTGTAGAGAAGTGATTATGCTGACATAAGTAACGATAAAACAGGTGAGAAACCTGTTCGCCGTAAACCCAAGGTTTTCCGGGTAAAGGTAATCTGCCCGGAGTTAGTCGGCCCCTAAGGCGAGGGCGAAAGCCGTAGTCGATGGGAAACGGGTTAATATTCCCGTACCTGTGTGATCGCGCGATGGAGGGACGCAGAAAGGTAGGCCAGCCGGCTGTTGGATTAGCCGGTGCAAGTGTGTAGGCTTGGAAGACAGGCAAATCCGTCTTCCT
>NZ_AXWQ01000031.1 GCF_000482745.1 Oleidesulfovibrio alaskensis DSM 16109
CCCGTGGGTGAGCTTGCCGCCCGTATCCTTGCCAACCGCACCGCATGGGTTGCCGTATCCGGCCATGTGGTAGGCCAGCGCCTTGCCTATCAGGACGCGTTGGAAGCAACGCGGGGACTGGACGATGTGCAGGCGGCAGACGCCATACAGGGCATCAACCCCGTCTACATACTGCCGGAGGTCAACAATACTTAATGAGTGTGGTGAAGTTGGAATAATCTGCAACTTCTAGTGTTCTCTGACAATTGATAGCGATGCAAAAAACGAAAGCGGCCCGGTAGGTGCCGGGCCGCTGACATACTGTTGGAGCAGGCGGGGGACCACAATCCCCCACCGGCGCGGTGTTCGCCCACCGCACCACGGCCCCACGGATGCTTGCGACACATCCGCAGAGATATACCGCTGCTCCGGTTGCCTGATCAGGCCGGAATGGTTGTATCCGGGGGCAAGCAATCTGACAACCAAAATGAGAAAAGAGATACGCTGTGGCCACTGCAATAAGCTGTTGGCCAAGGGAGAGGTCGCGGAGCTGGAAATCAAGTGCCCGCGTTGTGGAACATTCAACCATGTGAGTGCCGAGAGCCCCAAGACAGAACGGCAGGACCGTCAAAACGGATAACTACATGACTGACGAAAGGAAGCTTCCATCTCTGCCGAAGGAGGCACCAGGGCGCCCCGCAACAGAACGCTACCGGGAACAATTTGGTGTGATTGTACTTTGCACTGATGAGGCAGAGCACAAAGAAGTGTATGAACGTCTGATGGGTCTTGGGTTTAAATGCAAGGTGGTGCGTACATGAGGATCAAAGTGCACAACACCTGCCCAGACTACAACAGCTACCGCGCCGCGAGCGTTAAAAGCCTTTTTAATGTGGAACAGGGAAACCACTTCACCCTTGAGGCGGACTTGCCCGTCGAAGAAGTCCCCTGGCGGATAGGGCTCGTTATAGGGCCGTCGGGTTCAGGCAAATCGTCAATAGGAAAACGGTTGGGTGAAGCAGGCTTTTGTTTTCACCAAGAATCCGCAT